>PMSZ01000230.1 GCA_003168235.1 Acidobacteriaceae bacterium | reverse complement strand
CCCGCAAACTCGGGAATGTTGAACGTACTGGTGCCGGAATCTCTTCGAGCAACGAAAATGCGGCTGAAAGCATAGCCAAAGCGGTGCGGGAACGAGCCCCGGCCCAGTTGAAAATAGCGAGGATCTACTTTCAGGATCGTGGGGAAAACGCCGCCCACCATGACATTGCCATCCACCTGGTCGGCGAAGGCCGCTCCATACCGCTTCGCATAGCCCTCCGCTCCCTGTCCAAACCCCGGAGAGGAATTTTCGGCCTGGCGGATGCCAGCCACAATGCCTACAATCGTGAATTCATACGGGTCGAAGGATCCCTTCGCTGCCATGGCGAACTTCTCCTTCCAGGAGACCGGCGACGCTTGCGACTCGCTCCCTACCGTCAGGTAGTTGGGCATCACATAAAACATCCGGTCGTCTTTCTTCTTGGGATCTTCTGTCTTTTTAGGATCTTCCGTCTTTTTAGGATCTTGCTGGGTTGGGCTGTTTTGACCCTGCGAATTACCCTGGGCAGACGGTTGGTCTCCGGGCTTGTCGGGCTGAGGAGGACTGGTCGCAGGCGATTGGGCGGATGGGGCAGGGTCCGATGTTGGAGTCTGTGGGGCGCTTTGAGCTGTGCAAAAAGTCGCGGAGAACGAGATCGACACGCTCAGCAGGACTGCAAGTGTGGAATAGCTTAGCTTCAAATTGACTATGACTCTACCTTCAGTTGATTGAGATGCGCCGGGGCCTTGATAAATTCAGATTCAACGCGTGGTCCGGCAGATTCTTCGGTCAGTTTCTCCCACTCTCTCCAGGGCAATTTCGACGTTGTGGTCGCGTTGGAAACGAGGGAACTTCTCTCCCCACTCTATCAGTAAGATGCAGTTTGGCGCGAGGAGGTCGTCCAGACCTAAGGTCTCTAGTTCGCGCGCGGTATCGATGCGGTAGAGGTCGATGTGGTAGAGGGTGGCGCGGGGTCCGCGATATTCGTGGATAAGAGTAAAGGTGGGGCTGGTGACGTCCTCGGCGCGGGCAGCGGCAAAGCCTTCGGCGATGCCTTTGACGAGAGTGGTTTTTCCGGCCCCGAGGTCGCCGCGCAGCAGGACGATGAGGGGAGGGGCGAGTTCAGCGGCGAGGGTGCGTCCGAAGGCGATGGTCTCATCGGCGGAGTGGGTAACAGTTTCGGTGGTGGTCATTCGCTGCTGCTGGAAGTATAGCGAAGGATGACGGCTGCGAGCTTCCAGCTGTTAGCTTCCAGCAGGCAGGTCCGGGTGGACGCGGCCTGGTTTCAGTTCAGAATTTGGGCGGGGCTTTGAGCTCGGAGGCGGGGTCGCGGAAACTGTGATCCAAGGCTGATTCTAGTGCCATACGGAGCTTGCGATGGTCGTCGTCACCCAAGGCGATGAAGCGGAACGGTTGCAGACAGGCGCTCTGAAATTTGCGCGTTGGGTGCAGCATTTCGGCCATTCCGCAGATGGCGCCGGCGCGAGTGTGGAAAGCGATCTCGACGAAATCTCCGGTGGAGAGCTCACGGTGCAGCTGGAGCAACCCGCCGTTGAGGGAGATGGATTGGAGTTTTGCGCGCTCGCGCAGGCCGCCTTCGGCCATGACGGCAGCTGCAATCGATCCATTGAGTTGTACACGGGGAGCGCGCTGACTGGTGTGTTTTTGGGGGAAATGGGTCATAGCTAAAGGAACTATGCCACGCTACGGGTGGCTGGAGAAGATTACGAAAGCACCTAGGCACAACCCCATCGGGCCAATTCGGGATATGCTGCCACTGGGTCAAGTTTGCGATAATAACGGCAGTAACTTTTATGGCGGTCGACGAAAAGAGTACCTTTGTGCAATAGGGCACTGATAAGAAAAAGTTTGCGCGATGTGAAGGTGGTTGGCGATATGCGGATGGCTAGAGTTGCGAGATTTGCGGTGGCAGTGGCGGTGATCGGTTTGCTGACGGCGATGTGGACGGGTTGTTCGCGGGACCCGGAAGTCCGCAAGCAGAAATATTTGGAGAGTGGCGAGCGCTACTTCGACAAAGGCCAATACCGCGAAGCAGACATTCAGTTTCGGAACGCGATCCAGGTGAACGATAAATTCGCCGAAGCGCACTACCGGCTGGGGCTGACGGCGCTCAAGCTGGAGCAGTGGCGAACGGCGCTCGATGAACTGGAAAAGGCGACGGAACTGCAGCCGGATCACTATCCGGCACGGCTGGAACTGGCAAACCTGGAAATCCTGGGACGGCGGTATGCCGACGCGAAAGAGCAGCTGGATGTGCTGGTAGAGAAGGATCCGAATAATCCGGACGTTTACATCGCGCGTTCCAATTACGACTTTGGCGTGAACAACGCGGCCGAGGCGCTGCGAGACATGCAGAAGGCGCTGAAACTGGACCCGAAGCGGATCGATTCCTATCTGCACATAGCGATGCTGGAAATGCGCGGGCAACAATGGGACGCGGCAGAGACGGATTTCAAGAGGGCGGTCGAACTAGGTCCGAAGTCGACGGCAGCGCTGGGATCGCTGGGGAACTTCTATCAAACCAGGGGGCGATTTCCAGAGGCGGAAGAATGGTTCCGGCGCGCGATTGGAGTGGCGGGGAATGATCCAAGCCCTACGCTCTCGCTGGCGGCCTTATATCTGGCCGAAAACAAACCCGGTCAGGCCGAGCAATTGCTGCGGGAATCGAAGAATAATTTCCCGAATAATTCCACGGGCTATCGGATGCTGGGGGATTTCTACTACGCCAACAACCAGCTCGACAAGGCCACCGCGGAGTATGAAGCGCTGTATCGGGACCATCCCAAGGACATGGTGGTGAAGAAGAATTACATTCAGCTGCTGATTCTGCGGAACCGGCTGGAGGATGCGCGGAAATTGAACGCTGAAGTCCTGAAAGACAATCCGGAAGACGCGGACGCGCCGATCTACGCGGGCGAAATCGAGATCCGCAGCGGCAAAGCGAACGACGCCATTAATACGCTGGGGGGAGTGCTGAGGAACGATCCGGACAACCCGATCGCACATTATCAGCTAGGTCTGGCGTTTGATCAGGTGGGAAATAGCGGCCGGGCGGAAGCGGAATGGCGCGATGCGGTGCGGCTGAATCCGGGGATCGTAGAAGTGCACCGGGCCTTGGCCGGCGTTGCCATACACCGGAACGACCCAGCCGCTCTGGCGCAGGAAGCGGACCAGATCATTGCGCTCCAGCCCGGGTCTCCGGATGGATACCTGCTGCGCGCTGTGGCCGAAATAGACCGGAAAGAATTCGGAGCGGCAGACCAGCATATTCGGCAGTCACTGGAGAAGGAACCGAACAATTCAAGTGCATACGTTCAGTTGGGCAACCTGCGAATGGCGCAGAATCAGCCCGGGGAAGCGCAGAAGGCGTACCAGCAGGCGCTGGATCTAGATCCGAATTCCACGGACGCGCTGGGCGGAGTGATGAACGTCGATTTGATGCAAAAGGAGCCTGACCGGGCCATCGCTGCGGCCAGAGCCCAGATGAGCAAGTCTGCAAAGAATGCCGGGTTTCATGTGATGCTCGGCGAGTTGCTGATGGAGCAGAAAAAAGACCTCCCCGGTGCGGAACAGGAGTTCAGACAGGCACTCGACCTGGATCCCAAAAGTAGCGAAGCGATGGTAAAGCTCGGAGTGGTGCAGACCGAGCGTGGGGCAGCGGACCAGGCGCTGCAAACCTATTCTGAAGGGGCGAAGATCAATCCCAAAGAACCGTCTTTTTATTTGCTGTCGGGTGCCATTTACGAAACCCGACAGGACTGGGAGCATGCGAAGGAGCAGTATCAGAAGGTGCTGGATCTGCAGCCGGAAAACCCGGTCGCTTCGAACAATCTAGCCTACGTGCTGCTGCAGCAGGGCGGCAACGTGGACGTCGCTTTCTCGATGGCACAGACGGCGCGGCGTCTGCTCCCCGATAATCCAAATTCGGCCGACACACTGGGCTGGGCGTTCTACCACAAGAAGGTCTACGGGTCCGCGATTATGCTGTTCAAAGAGGCGCTAAAACACCCGAATGAGGACAACCCGCTCTTTAACTATCATCTGGGACTGGCATACGCGAAGAGCGGGCAGACGGCATTGGCGCGGCAACAATTGGACAAAGTGACCAGGAAGAATCCCGATTTCCCAGACCTTGACGAGCTACGGCGTGCGCTGGCCGAGGCGAAGGGGTAAGAGGCCGCTGCATCAAAATCTGGGTGTTGCGATCCGGCATGAAGTGGAGCGAGGGTGAACCAAAGCGGGTACGTCCTCCATCCTGTTGATTCGTGCACAATATGGAAATTCCGGGTTGGATCGCGTAATTCTTGCTCTCGGAACGGCCCCACTCCCCCGAGGCCATCTCTTAAGCTCCTGTCTTTGCAATAAGTTGCTTTGGTGATTTGTTTGCGATTCAAAGCGGGTCGCGAGAAGAGCAGTCTATGGCAGAAGCAGCCGATCAGGCGCAGCATGAGTTTTGGCGCCCTCCCGCCCAGGGAGCGGCGTCGATCGTGGCCCCGGTGACTGCCAGCGCCAGCGATCGCAGCTCGACCTGCCGCTGCGGAACCGAATATCTCGTCAGTTCCCTCTACTGTCACGCTTGCGGCGCACGGCGTTCAGGTCCACAAGCTAGCCGAACCCTGGAGATCCCAGGATTATCGGAATTGAAGCCGTTGGCGGAGCGGCTTGGTCTGACCATCCCGGCGGTTGTCGCGTTTTTAGCGGGCATCGTCTGCGTGGCGGGGGCGCTGCTTGTTGGCATTGTCTTCACGGCGCGTACGGCACTGGACTGGCAGGCGATCCAAATGTGGCGAATCGAGTGGCTGCTGGCGGCGATCGCCGCGTTTGTCGGCGGCTGCTTACTGAAGAAATAGCATTCGGCATTCCATCAGCGTTCAATATCCGCGTTCAATATCAGCGTTCAATCACCCAAAACAACTTAGTTGCGCGAGTGCGCTGGCTCGGGTTGTGAGACTACGGTGCTGCTGCGCCGTGGCTGACTCATGCGGTAGAGGTGATTCACGGGGCCGACCCCGTGGCCTAGCGGATAGGCGTTGGAGATAGCGGCTGAGACATAGGCTTTGGCGAGGAGAACGGCCTCGGGAAGTCCGCGGCCGTGGGCCAGGTGACAGGTTAGGGCGGTCGAGAAAGCGCAGCCGGTGCCGTGGGTGGAGTTTGAGCGCTGGCGGTCGGCTTTGAAAATCTCCGTTTCCGGGCCACGGGCGGTAGCAAAGCTTAGGAGGTCGATCGCCCGGTCCAGATGGCCTCCAGTAACGACTACATTTGCGGCACCGAGGGAGTGCAGGCGAGCGGCAGCGGCGTGCATCTGATCGAGGTCGGTGACGGGAAGGCCGGTCAAGGCGGCAGCTTCGTCGAGGTTCGGAGTAATCACCTCAGCCAGCGGGACCAGCTTTTCGAGGAGGAACCGGGTTCCTGCGGCGTTGAGGAGGTCGGCACCGGAACTCGACTTGAGGATGGGATCGAGGACGACGTGCGGCAGATTTGCCGAGGCCAGAAAGTCCGCGACCACCGCGCTTACGCGTTCGTTTCCCAGCATGCCGATGTGAACAGCGGCGAGGGGCAGATCGGAAACCAATTCGCGCAAGGTTTCAGAGATGATCTGCGGATCGACGGCTTCGACGCGGCGGACTCCCTGGGTCGACTGGACGGTCAGGGCGGTAATGCAGGCGATGCCGTGGCATTCGTGGGCGGCGATGGCCTTGATATCGGCGGTAATGCCGGCGCCTGAGGAGGGATCGAAGCCGGCAATCGTCAGCACGATGGGTGGGGTTGCGGGCATTCCGTCACTCTAAACCGAAAGTTCAGCGAGGGGAACAGCACTTCCGGGTGTTCTTGAGCGGGCGGTGTTGAGTGCAAATCGGCGATTTTGGGCGGGAGGAAAGTTGTTAGATAGCTTTTCTTTGGTTGAACGGTTGTTAATCAGTCATGAGTCACCTTATTAAACTATTGATTACAATACACTTATAGCATTTCGTTCGTAAGTTAAAGATTCATAGCGAGTTGCAAGATTCTGGCAAAAACCCCAGCTCCAATGCTAACTATAAGGTTACTAACCACCGCTGCCTGATTTCAGTGACATACGGAGATAAATCCATATTATTCACAGGGCTAAGTTGTTGATTAATTACCATTTAGTCAATTATACCTTGGGGGTTTCGATTGACACATGCCGACGATCTCGGTAGCATTGGAGGATTGTTCGTTTGACCAAAGGAGCATACGACCAGAAAACGACTTTCCACGATTGAGAGGTAACTGAATGCGACGAATAGCCGAAGGTCTGGCGGTGGTTTTATCCATTGCCAGTCTGGGGGCCGGAGCCGCATCCGGGCCAAGCAGCCTGGAAGCCGCCAAGGTCAAACTGCAGCCGGCAAGTGGAACCACGACCGGTTTGCACGACACAACCCGAAAGACCAACAGTCCCAAGCCGAAGGCCTATCAGGTCGGTACTGCGTCCTGGTATGGAGAGCAATTTCAGGGCAAGCCGACGGCCAGCGGAGAACCCTTCGATATGCGCGATTTTACGGCCGCTCA
>PMSZ01000520.1 GCA_003168235.1 Acidobacteriaceae bacterium | reverse complement strand
GTCTTAGGTCTTAGGTCTTAGGAAAATCCACGGCTTGCACTGCTATCCGCTCGGGTTGGAATCCTTCGCCAGAATCACCCCTTTGCTAGAATCGCCCTTTGCTAGAATCAATGGTCGCCGAAAAACCTCGTCGAAAATCAAGATTTGCCCATGACGCCTCGAGTCGCCGAGATCGTGTGCCAGATGATCGCCTTTCTGTTTGCCATCAGCGTGCACGAATCGGCCCATGCCTGGACGGCTTCGCGCTGCGGCGATCCTACGGCGCGCATGTTGGGACGGGTATCGCTGAACCCGATTCGGCATATTGATCTGTTTGGCACGATCATTCTCCCGCTGGTGGCGGCGATCAGCGGCATTCCCTTGCTGGGATGGGCCAAGCCGACGCCGGTCGATCCGCGAAATTTTCGCAATCCGATGCTGGACGATATTCTGACCTCGGTGGCGGGGCCGGTCAGCAACTTCATCGTCGCCACCGGAGCGCTTTTGCTGCTTGGCGGCATCTCGCTGTCATCGTCTGCGGGCCACGAACTGATTCTCGGGCTGCCGGGTGACTTCGCCAGCGCAGGTTCCGATTCCGCGCTGACTTTCGTGGCCATGATGTTGTATGCGCTGATGATCATCAATGTCGTTCTGGCGGTGTTCAATCTCATTCCCGTCCCGCCACTCGATGGCAGCCATGTGCTGCGGCATTTTCTGCCGGAGTCGGTGCGAATGATCTACGACCGCATCGGCATCTTCGCGCTGCTGGCACTGGTGTATCTCGGCGGAGGATTGCTTAGCGCGCTGCTCCGTCCGTTTCTTCGCTTCTACCTTTCGATGCTGGGCAAATTTTGATGGGTAAACTGTCGCGGGCAAATTCTGAATGACAAATTCTTCCACTAAGAAACGTGTGCTGAGCGGAATGCGCTCGACTGGCAAGCTGCACCTGGGGAACTATGTGGGTGCGCTGCAAAACTGGGTGCGGATGCAGGACGAGTACGATTGTTTTTTCTTTATTGCCGATTGGCACGCCCTAACTACCGATTACGCCGACACCTCGCGCCTGAAAGAAAATTCGATCGAAGTGCTGCTCGATTGGCTGGCTGCCGGGCTTGATCCCGAGAAGTGCGTGATGTTCATCCAATCGCATGTGCCGGAGCACGCCGAGTTGCATCTGCTGTTCTCGATGATCACTCCGCTGGGATGGCTGGAGCGCGTGCCGACTTACAAAGAGCAGAAGGAAAACATCAAGGGCAAGGACCTGGATACCTACGGATTTCTCGGATATCCGGTTCTGCAATCGGCCGACATTCTGATCTATAAAGCGAACGTTGTTCCGGTTGGCGAGGACCAGGTTGCGCATGTGGAGCTGACCCGGGAGATTGCGAGAAGGTTTAATCTTTTCTACCGTCCCTTCTCTGCCAAGACGAAATCTGGGAAAGTCAGCGAAATCGTTGTCGATAATCCCGTTTTCCCCGAGCCACAAGCTCTGCTCACACCCGCTCCGCGGCTGCCGGGAACCGATGGGCGCAAGATGTCGAAGTCGTACGACAACGCGATCATGCTGACCGATCCGGAGCCTGTGGTACGGCAAAAACTCAAGACCATGGTGACCGATCCGGCGCGGATTCGCCGTACGGATCGCGGCAACCCGGACGTGTGTCCGGTGGGGGATTTGCACAAAATATTCAGCAGCCGGGAAACGATGGCGAAGGTCAACGAAGGCTGCCGCTCGGCGGGAATTGGCTGCATTGAGTGCAAAAGCTGGGTCGCCGATGCCCTGGTGCAGATTCTTAACCCCATGCAGGAACGGCGCAAAAAATACGAGGACAGCCGCAGCGATGTCTGGGATATCCTTAATAAAGGTTCGGCGCGGGCGCGTGAGATTGCCGGAGCCACGATGGATGAGGTTCGCGACTCGATGGGATTGAATTACGGGGGACTGAACCACGGGGCGGCAAAGGATTCTACGAAGTGACAGAAGTATCTCAATCAGCGTCAGTATCTCCAACATCGGAGCAGGTGGCAGGCGAATCGTCTGCGCGTTCGCTCGCTCCGGTGGTGCCGATAGACAGCAAGACAGACAACAAGGCTGCCGCGGCCAAAAATAAAAAAGACGACGCCAGCGATTTCCCATTCGCTATTTCATTCGGCGAAATTTACGAAGGCCCGCTCGACCTGCTCCTCGACCTAGTCCGCAAGCAAGACATCGACATCTACGACATTCCCATAGCGAAGATTACGGCGCAGTACCTGACGTATGTCGAGCGGATCAAGGAGCTCGACGTCAACGTCGCTTCCGATTTCATTTACATGGCTGCGGTACTGATCCACATCAAGTCGAAGATGCTGCTGCCGCGCGATCCGCTGGCTCCGGCGGACGCTGTGGATGATCCGCGCAGCGAACTCGTCAACCGGCTGCTCGAACACGAAAAGTTCAAGTCGGCGGCGCAAATGCTTTTGCAAAAGCAGCAGATTGAAGATGCGGTGCTGAGCAACCCCGCGATTCACGAGTTCATGGATGCCGAGGGCACCGAACCCGAACTCGCGGCCGACGTCATCGACCTGGTGAAAACGTTTCAGCAGATTCTGGACCGCGCCCGCACGCGGCCGGTGCTGTCAGTGGACGAAGAGACGGTGACGGTTGGCCAGATGATCCAGTACCTACACCGGCGGCTGGCGCTGGAAGATCGTCCTATTCGCCTGAAGCAGATGCTGAGCAATGTGCCGTCGCGGGCGGCGCTGGTGTGCATGTTTCTGGCGATGCTCGAACTGGTGCGATTGCAGGCGATTCAGGTTAGGCAAGACCACGTCTTCGGCGAAGTACTGGTGCGCAAGCATATCCACTTCGAAGAAATAATGACGGAGCAAGCCGCGGTGCGCGATGATTGGAAGTAAAGCGGTCGTTGGTCGCTAGTCGTTAGTCGTTTGCAAAAGCAGCTGCGGGCTACGGCTAATCACGAATGACCACCGACCAACCAACGACAATTTTATGAGTCTTAGACCTCAACTCGAAGCCATCATTTACGCGGCGGAGACGCCGATCTCGATCGACCAGATTTATTCGCTGGTGAAAGATGGGCTGCTCGCGGAAACTCCGGGAGTGGAGCCGGCGGAAATCAAGTCGCGCATCCGCGCCACGCTTGAAGAGCTGATCGCGGGTTATTCTTCGTCCGAGCACGGCATCGAGATTCGGCAGGTCGCCGGCGGATACCGCATGTCGACCAAGCCCGACCAGCACGACGTGGTGCGGGCTTTTGCGAAGAGCCTGAAACCGCCGTTCCGGCTGTCGCTGCCTGCGCTTGAAACTCTGGCTGTCATCGCCTATAAACAGCCGGTGACGGTGCCCGAGATCAGCGAAATTCGCGGCGTAGATTCGGGTGGAGTCATCGCCACGCTGCTCGACCGCAAGCTGATTACGACTGCCGGCAGAAAAGCTGTAATTGGACGGCCGATTCTCTATAAGACCAGTAAAGAATTCTTGCTGCGCTTCGGGCTGAAGGATGTCCACGAGTTGCCGAGCATGGAAGAATTCGAGAAGCTACTGGCCGAGTCGTTCCAGAGCGATTTGTTGCCCAGCGAGAACACGAACGGAGATGAGGGTTCGCCGCATCCAAGCGTGGCAGAGCCACACTCTCACACAGCCGCCGAAGAGGAAACCGAAACGCAAGCGACCAGCACTCCGGAGTAGGCATGCCAGCCGAACGTCTGCAAAAAATTATTGCCGCTGCCGGAGTCGCCTCCCGCCGCAAAGCCGAAGAAATGATTACCTCGGGCCTGGTGCAGGTGAACGGTCAGGTGGTCACGGAGTTGGGGACCAAGGCCGATCCCGAGCAGGACCACATTCGCGTCAATGGCAAACTGCTGCAAGGTCCGGAACGTTATACGTACATCGCGCTCAACAAACCCAAGGGATACGTAACTACGGTGAGCGACGAGAAGAAACGGCCGACGGTGATGGACCTGGTGCAGAAGGTGAAGGGCCGCGTGTATCCGGTGGGGCGGCTCGACTGGGCGAGCGAGGGCTTGCTGCTGATGACCAACGACGGGGCGCTGGCCAACGCGCTGATGAAGGCGTCTTCCAATGTTCCGAAGACGTATGTTGTGAAGGTCGCGGGGCAGCCCGATGAAACCAAGTTAGACAAATTGCGCCGTGGAGTTTCCATCGCCGAAAAAGGTGGACGCCGGGTGCACACCGCTCCGGCAAAAATTCGGCTAATTCGTGAAGGCGACAACCCCTGGCTCGAAGTGACGATTATTGAAGGCCGCAATCGCCAAGTGCGAAAAATGTTTGAAGAAGTCGGACATCACGTGGAAAAGATTCGCCGCGTGCAGTATGGTCCGCTGGCGCTGGATGTGCCGCCGGGAGATTGGCGCAACCTGACTTTGCTCGAAGTAGCCAAGCTGAAAAGCGCGGCGACGGGACCGAAACTTACGCTTCCGCCTAGCTTGCCGAGCGCGGCGCATTCATCGAAGCCGCTGCAAGGGAAAGCTTTTTCTGCGTCGCGCCCAATGTCTGCGTCAAAATTTTCTCGTGCGGCGCGAACCATCGCGAGGCCGCACGGTAAGGTAAAGCGCGCGGTCAAATTCGGTGCGCCGAAACATAAGCGTTCGGGCGTTCCGCCGGCCAGAGGGTCGGCCTAACGCTTGGCATGTGCAATCATTTATCTGTAAGCATGGGCAGGCGGGCCGCGCCGTAGAGTCCGGCATCGCTCCCGAGCAGCGCCCGCGTGATGATGGTTTTCGGTCCGGGGCCTGGCTTCACGTGCGCTGAAGCGCCTTCATGCTTGGCCAGTGGATCGTCGGGCGCGGTGGCCGCGTAGACGAACGAACGCAGACGCAACTCCTCGAAGATCGATGGCGAAAAAGCTTCCCACGCGCTCGACGCGCCGCCGCCAATCACATAAATCGGCAGATTCAACGAATTGACCATGGTCGACAGCACAATGCCGAGACAACGGCCGACGTAGCGGAAAATGCGGCGAGCGTCTTCATCGCCCTGGATGGCGAGATTGTAAATTGATTTCGCGCTGAACTCGGGGTCGGATTGGATGGCGCGCGACAACGCCGGAGCGCCGCCCTTCGCGATCGCTTCCCGCGCCAGCCGCACCATGGCGGTCGCGGAAGCGTACTGCTCCAGGCATCCGTGGTTGCCGCAGCCGCATAGATGTCCGTCGGGCTCGACTGTCGAGTGTCCCATTTCTCCGGCCATGCCGTTCGCGCCGCGCCAGATTTTGCCGCCGAGCACGATGCCGCCGCCAACGCCGGTTCCCAAGGTGAGCATCGCCATGTCGGGGAAATCTTTGGCAGCACCCAGCCACTTTTCTCCGAGGGCTGCGACGTTGGCATCGTTTTCAAGGATGACCACGGTCTTGAGGCGCTGCTCGACTGCCGCACGGGCCGGATAGTCGACCCAGTCCGGCAGGTTGGGAGATTCGCGCACCAGGCCAGTCTGCATGTCGATAATTCCGGGCACACCGATGCCAATTCCGAGCAGAGCGGCGGAGCTTTTGTATTTGTCGGACATGCTCTGGATGGCGTCGCACATCTCGCCGATCACGTGATCGCGTCCGAGGGAAACCTGGGTACCGAGGGTAACTTTTTCGACCAGCTTGCCCTGATCGTCCACGGCAGCGATGCGCAGGTTGGTGCCCCCGAGGTCCACTCCAATGGCCAGTTTATTCATAGAATCTCGTTACTGATGATTGACTTGACCGAGTAACAACTTGTCACAAACGGCAGATTCGGCGCTTCCATACTTCCATTCTTCCATTCGACGGGGCGTGAGGCTCTCCCCTTTTTTACAGTCCGGGGAGTCCATCCGTCAACACTATTAAATCGTTCTACTAGGGCTATTTTTGACAATTCGGACAATAATGGCTGCTGCGGCCACCGAGCACGACCCGGCGTATCGGTGTCCCGCATACCAGGCACGGCTCTGCTTCACGTCCGTAAACGCGGTGCTGCAGCTGGAAGAATCCTTCTTCTCCGCCGGCATCCACATAATCGGAAATCGAGGAGCCACCGAGCGCAATCGCCTCCAGCAGAACTTCTTGAACAGCGGCGTGCAGCTTGCCCAACCGCTCGCGCGTAATCGTCGCCGCTCGCCGTCGGGGACGGATGCGGGCGCGAAACAACGATTCATCGGCATAAATGTTGCCTACGCCACGCAGAAGTTTCTGATTCAGCAGCGCGCTCTTGATGGGAGTCTTGCGTCCGCGAAAAAGTTCGACGAATTGGTCCGCGCTCACTTCCAGCGGTTCCACGCCTCCGGGATCGAAGCCTCCGGCGTGGACGCTGAGTTTTCCAAACATGCGCGGGTCGATAAACCGCAATTCGCGTCCCGAGGCGAGCTTGGCGATCAGGTGAGTATGCTTGGCGACTTCGGCATCGGGATCGCAAGCGACGAGACGGCCGGTCATGCCGAGATGGACGATCCACTGTGCGGTTCCAGGCTCGGGCCGGCCACGGCGTTTACCTTGGCGTTTGACTTTCTGGGGCGGTGATGACGCGGTTGCGCTTGCGGAGCTCTCCAGATTGATCACTATATGCTTGCCAGCGCGATGCACTCGCAAGATTCTCTTGCCCTCGAGGGTCGAAGCGATCAGGCTAGCAGGCGATTTGAGCGGTTGCTTCCTGGACCCGATCCAAACCGATTCGATGGAATCGCCGGCGACGCGCTTATCGAGCCCACGCGCAATGGTTTCGACTTCAGGAAGTTCGGGCACG
>PMSZ01000103.1 GCA_003168235.1 Acidobacteriaceae bacterium | reverse complement strand
CGCAACTGGGGGAACGCGTTCGACATCCAATTGACAGGGAGCGGTATGGAAGTGCATCGGGCCAGGCGGTCGTGCGAAGAGCCGGGCGAAGAATCGGGGAGAGAACACGACGAACGCATGGATGAGGCCCGCAAACTTCGGCGTCTGCAGGTGATGATGAGCATGGTGATGTCGGTGATCAGCCAGGATCCAGACCTGACGCTGGAAGAAGCCGCGGAAATGTCGGCGAACGCGCGGCGCGCAGCGCTCAGCATGTTTCCCGATAAAGAACTGGCCTATGACATTCTCTACCGGCCGCGGCTGCAGCGGCTGATGAATGAACGCTTCCGTCTGCAGTAGCAGCTAGCAGTTTGCTGAAAAACTCGGTTGCATGCCGCGTCGCTCCCTCAGCGGCTGAAGCCGGCACTGAAAATAAGGCATTTATCGCAGCGGTAAACCGCTGCGCCACCCAAGTACAACAGCAAAAGCGAGTTTTTCAGCAATCTGCTAGTGCGTCAGCGGACGATAAATCAGTCCAATCACTATGCCTACGATCAGCCACTCCATGAAATAGGCGACTGCTTGCTGCAGGGTCAGCTTCGACCCAATATTCAGGTTTGCGTAGTTGTGCAGCACAAAAGAGCCGATCACGAAAAGGCCGATGAGGGCACCGAAGATCGCGCCGCTACGAGCGCCTTCGGCCATGCTCAAAACTGCCTGACACTGCATGGCGTAAAGCACGGCGAGCACTGCAATCGACAGAAAAATGGCAGCCATTCCGGTTGGCATGTGGCTCATCTGGCCGTCATGGTCGCGGTAAACGGCGGGATACTTCAGGAACTCGGTCTTGAGCGACGGCACCAGGGCGAAAGTGGCTCCTCCAACGATAAAGTAGGCCACGAAAGCGCCGACGGCGGCGAGAGCGATGCGGGAGATGTTCATGGGGAAGCCCTTTCCAAGTCGCCGGAGGTTACACCAGGAACCGGCTCGAAGGCAAACCGCTCATAGGCAAATCGTAATCTGGGCGCCCTTTTGGCTGAAAATTTAGCGACGATTGCCCTGCGTCTTCCGTAACCTAGACTCCGCTTTGGCAAGATGCTGGAATTAAAGGACGAAGCTGACTCCCTCAGAAGGCTGGCGTACCGTGCGGAAACTGCTATTGCTATTAGGCTTGGCGTTCATGCTGCTGGGCGCACTGTTATGCGCGGCGCAGAACACTGAGCAGAACAACGAACAGAACAATCAGCAGAACGGCGACGAGGGCACTCAGCAGAATGGCGAGCAGCCGCTGGGAAACGTGGCCCGGGCACAACGCCAGAAAAAGCCTGCCGCCAAAGTGATCGACGACGACGATATGGCGCAACGCCGCGCTCAGCGCGGCTTGAGCGAGGCTGCCATCCGGTGCGATGCCGACTGCGCAGCGGCGGTGAAGGCCGCCATACTGCAGGACGGCCAGATCCACATAACCGAGGAGCAGTGGCAGACGGCGCTTGGGGCAGGCGAAGACGAGCTTGCGACCGACGACGATTGGAGCCAGATGCTGCCTGAGATCCAGCAGCAAGTTTGCCAGAACCATGCCATCGAATCCGACAAAGCCAAAGATCTGGATCGGCGGGTGAACAAGAAATTTATCGACGACGCGCGCGATAGCATGGACGCGATCAGCCACGCCATGGAAGCGGGTACCAGCAAGGCGGCGGTGAATCAGGCGGTCGACGGCGCGCGCGCTAAGGCAGTAAAGATGTTCATCGTGAAAACGCTGGTTGAGCGCGCGAGAAAATCCTGCCCCGTTGCGGCTCCGGTGGCGAAGACCATTGGTCAGCCGAACTGAAGCGTCGGCGCGCGCCGCGCCCCCAGTTTTGGGCATGTCCGCCAGGAACGCTGCTAACCAATCGGTAACGAGACCGGTTTCAAAACGCTCTATCTCCTCCCATCCTCCGGTTGACCAGGCTTCTTTCCGCGCACTAGACTCCAATGGGGTTTCTATCATGCGCAAATTGATCTGGTTTTTGGTTCTTGCTGCGGCGTTTTCTGGTTTGGCTTTTGGCGATGACGAACATCATCATGACGACGTTTCGTTTGACCAACTGGGGACGGTGCATTTTCCGGTGTCTTGCACTCCTGAGGCGCAGAAGACTTTTGAAAAAGGAGTCGCGCTGCAGCATTCGTTCTGGTATGAGGAGGCGGAAAAGACATTTGTCGCGACGGAAAAGCAGGACCCGAAATGCGCGATGGCTTACTGGGGCGAGGCGATGAGTTTGTGGCATGAGCTCTGGGACCATCCGAATGAAGACGCGATCAAGCGGGGATCGGCAGCGCTGAAGAAGGCGGAAGCGGCGAAGGCTCCGACGGAGCGCGAGCGCGATTACATTCAGGCGCTGAGCGCGTTTTATTCGAACAGCGACACGATGGACCATCACGCGCGGGCGGTCGCTTACTCGGCGGCGATGGCGAAGGTGTATCAGAAGTATCCGGAAGACCACGAGGCGGCGGCATTTTATGCGCTGTCGCTGCTGGCGTCGGAACCGGAAGGCGATACGACGTTTGACAACCGCAAGCAGGCGGGCGCGATTCTGGAGAAGCTGTTTGCCGAAGAGCCGAATCATCCGGGGATTGCGCATTACATGATTCATGCGTATGACAAGCCGCAACTGGCGCAACTGGGATTGCCGGCGGCGCAGAGGTATGCGGCGATTGCTCCATCGGCTCCACATGCGGTGCACATGCCATCGCATATTTTTGCGCGGGTGGGCGATTGGCCGGACTCGATCAAATCGAACCTGGCGTCGATTGCGGCGACGCGCAAGGCGACAGAGATGCACATGGGCGGCGAAGGGCATCAGTTCC
>PMSZ01000277.1 GCA_003168235.1 Acidobacteriaceae bacterium | reverse complement strand
GGCCTGCTGCTGCCGCAGGTTCCGGTGGAACATGGTTGGGACCGGGAAACATTTCTCGAGCAAACCTGCCGGAAGGCGGGGCTTCCACTCGATGCGTGGCGGCGGGGTGCGACCATCGAGGCATTCACGGCGGAAGTGTTTGGCGACGAGGATGTTTAGTTTGGGCCTTCCACAATTTTTCAGGTCGCGCTGGATTCTGTTTTGCTTCTCGCGCGCCTTCCCCAGGATCAAGCATGGATCGGATGTGCACGGGACTTGTGTAACTTTGTCTTCTTCGCCGGAGGACTTAAGCTGGACGCTGATCATTTTTAGTTTCGATCGGAATTTTGGTCTGAGTTTTGATCGGCGTGGGGGCAAGTTGGAATTGGCGATTGTGATTGTCGTGCTGGTGGTGGCGGGCGCGATGATTCCTGGGAATTCGAAAATCCGTTTTTTCCGCTAGCGTTTTTCCGCTATAAGCTGGGTTTCTTTCGCCCCTGCTTTCCCGAAAAACAAGAGGAGCACAAAAGGAAAAGGGGAGATTTCTCTCCCCCGTTCCGATCAGAATTTGGTTGTGCTTACTGCTGCTCGTCGAGCACGACCGAATCGCCAGCGTGGACATCTTCGAGGGCGAAGACGACCATGGCTGAGGAGGCGGTGGGGGTGACATTGAGGACCACGACTTCTCCGACGCCGCGGCGCGGCAGATCGGCGACGTGGATGTTCGGCCCTTTGGTTTTGGTGAAGCGATTGGCCTCAAAACTCGGAGGGCGCGCCTGGGTATCTTCTGAAGTTTGCGCTTTGAAGGAGAGCGAATCGACCGGATCACGCAGGGTTTCGATGTAAGAACGCTCGACGCGGAAATAGTCTCCAACTTTCACGCCCTGGTTCGAACCCACATTCATGTAGAGCTTCATGCCGGTGCCGAGGAATCCGTCAAAGTCCTTGCCCAGAACGACGCGGCCGGTCACCTTTGCGGTCGAGGGCGCGAAACGATCGAAATGGCCGGGCACATGGAAGGCGACTGGAGGCTTCTCGACGAAGGGGACCACGACATCTCCCGGATTGATGGGATCGCAACTGAATTCGACGGTAGCGATGGCGCTGCGGTTGCGAGTGTCAACGACGCGCACTCGGCCGATTTCGCCGTAAGGGCGACCGGCGGCGGCCAGCAGCTTGTTCTGTCCGGGATAAATCTCATACTCGTTGATGTCGCGCAATTCGCGTACGACCGAATAGAGTTGTCCGGCTTGGTAGCCGGTTCCGGCGAGGTAGACCAGTTCGCCAATCTCGAACTTAGTGGAGGTTGGCGTCTGCAATCCGCCATTGACGTAATTGGCGTCGGGAACGCGCTCCTTAGTAAGAAATCCAGCGCAATAAATGTCGGCCGCGGTCGGCGTCTGGAAGCGGACGAAGGGCATATTGACCGAGGTGTGGACGAGACCGTCCGCTTCAGGCGTAACCGCGGTGGTTGCGGTGGACGAGACTTGAGATACGGCGAAAGTCGCCGTCAGCATCAACGCTACTAACAATCCTGTTTTCTTCATCTTATCTCCGAATCGCCTCAGACCCCAGAATGCTGGCGCCCCGCTCCGGCTATCCCTCTCGGAATGCAAGGGTTACAACCGAAAAGTAACAAGCGGCAGGGGAGGGGTCAAGGTTACGAGGGTGTTTAGCCCCTTTGCCCAAAGTATGCTTTTGGGGGCCCGGCTTGCATCTGCGCGTACACCCCTGTAATATCGCGCCGACGTTGAAAACAAATGGCCTTGGCTTTGTCTTCTTCTAATCTCGCGACCCGATTGCTGCCGCAGCGGCTGCCCAGGGTTTGCCTGGCCATCAGTGGCGATACGGTGGAGGACCAGATCGCGATCGCCGAGTTGATGGCGCGGGACAACCCTTTTCTTGAGTTTCGCCTGGATTATCTGAAACAGCCGCTGGCGGCGCTGTCCAAGATCCACCGGTTTCTTGAGACCCACCAGTACATCACGGCGGTGGGCACGTGCCGGCGCGCCGAGAACGGCGGCAAATTCAAGGGAACGCTGGCAGCGCAGTTGGAAGTGCTGACCAAGGCGCACGCGGCAGGCTGCCTGATCGTTGACCTGGAACTGCAGAGCGCGGCGAAAGCCAAGCCGGACGCGATTGCGCGGCTGCGCGGCCGGGCGGGGCTGATCCTGTCATTCCACGATTTTCGCGCCACGCGGAATCTCGACGAGACGCTGGAAAAAATGCTGAAGATTCCGGCTGACTTTTACAAGATCGTGGGGACGGCGACGACGCTGGCGGACAATGTCGCGATGATGAAATTTTTGCAGGCGCAGAGCGGCAAATATGCGCTGGTCGGCCTGTGCATGGGAGAACAGGGCGTTATCAGCCGCGTGCTCGGCGTGCGCGCGGGCAGTGTGTTTACTTTTGGCGCGGTTAATGAAGATCTTAAGACAGCGCCGGGGCAGATCAGCGCGCGGGACCTGCGCAACATTTATCGCATCGATCAGGTGGACGCGGCCACACGGATCTATGGAGTCGCCGGCGATCCGGTGGAGCATTCGCTTTCGCCGATCATCATGAACGCGGCCTTGCGGCGCGAGAACGTCAACGCGGTCTACCTTCCTTTGCATGCCAAGACGATGAAGGACCTGATGCAGTGTGTGAGCGGGATTCCGCTGCATGGAATGAGCATTACGATGCCGTACAAGCAATCCATTCTTACGCATCTTGACAACACCGATGCGCACACGACCAAGGTGGGCGCGTGCAATACGGTGGTACGCGGGCAGGAAGGCAAGCTTTACGGATTCAATACCGATGTCGCGGGAGTGCTTCGTCCGCTGGAGCAGCGGATTACGATCGACAAAGCCAAGGCGCTGGTGCTGGGCGCGGGCGGAGCGGCGCGGGCGGCGGTGTTTGGCCTGAAGGAGCGCGGAGCTGAAGTGTGGGTTTTGAACCGGACTTCCGCGAAGGGACAGAAGCTGGCTCGCCAGGCGAAAGCGCACAGCATAAAACGCGCCGATCTGCGGAAGGTTGCGTTCGATGTGATCATCAATGCGACACCGGTGGGCATGGGGAACACGCGCGATTGTCCGCTGAAAGATCAGGAGATCCAGGCGCGCGTGGTCTTCGACATGGTGTACGACCCGGTCGAGACGCATTTGCTGCAGGTCGCGCGCGCCAAGGGAATCGCGGTCATCCCGGGAATCGAAATGTTTGTGCAACAGGCGGCGCGGCAGTTTGAGATCTGGACGGGGAAACCGGCTCCCGCGGCCGACATGCTGCACGCGGTGACAATCGCGTTACAGGAACGGGCGGCGGCGCAGAAACAGCAGAAGGCCTGAAGCTGAAACCTCGATCTTTGATATTTAGAAAACCTTTCCGGCAGCGGCGAAGCATTGTCGGCTAAAAGTGTGATCGGCTAAAACATGATCGGCGAAACCATTTCTCACTACCGGATTATTGAAAAACTCGGCGGCGGGGGTATGGGAGTTGTTTACAAGGCCGAAGACACGCGGCTGCATCGTTTTGTCGCGCTCAAGTTCTTACCCGATGACGTGGCCCGCGATCCGCAGGCGCTTGCCCGTTTTCAACGCGAGGCGCAGGCTGCGTCTGCCCTGAATCATCCGAATATCTGCACCATCCATGACATTGGCGAGCAGGACGGGCACGCCTTCATCGCGATGGAGTTTCTGGATGGCGTGACGCTGAAGCATCTGATGGCGGGGCGTCCGATGGAGATGGAGACTCTGCTGTCGACGGCGATTGAAGTTGCAGACGCGCTGGATGCGGCGCACGCGGCGGGTATTATCCATCGCGACATTAAGCCGGCGAACAT
Organism: Acidobacteriaceae bacterium; assembly: GCA_003168235.1. GTDB lineage: Bacteria > Acidobacteriota > Terriglobia > Terriglobales > Acidobacteriaceae > Acidiflorens. The sequence continues at coordinate 3,387 of PMSZ01000277.1, read as the reverse complement.
TTTTGTAACCAAGCGCGGGCATGCGAAAGTGCTGGATTTCGGGCTGGCGAAGGTGGCGACGCCGGCGGGGAGTTCGGCGAATCAGCTAGGATCCGCGAACACGATTACTTCCGTCGACGAGCAGCATTTGACCAGTCCCGGTTCGACGCTGGGGACCATTGCGTACATGTCTCCGGAGCAGGTGAGAGCGAAGGAACTGGACACACGCACGGACTTATTCTCATTCGGAGTGGTGTTGTACGAGATGGCGACGGGCGCGTTGCCGTTTGCCGGTGAGAGCACGGGCGTGATCTTCGACGGGATCATGAATCGGGCAGCGACTCCGGCGGTGCGGCTGAATCCGGCGCTGCCGGCGGAGTTCGAGCACGTTCTGGAAAAATCGCTGGAGAAAGACAGGACGCTGCGGTACCAGTCGGCGGCGGAGTTACGCGCGGATTTGAAGCGGGTGCAGCGCGGATCGGAGACTTCGCGGACGGTTGCGGCGGGAAGTATGGCGGCGAGTGCAGCGAAAAGTACGGGGCGCGGCGGAGCCCGACCGAAGCGTGGAATCGTGTTGGCGGCGGGACTGGTGATCTTGCTGGCCGCGATTGCGGGGATTGCATGGTATGAGAAGCATTCTCCGGCACAGTCGTCGTCCGGAGCCGCGGCAGTGGCTGCGAAGCCGTCGGTGGCCGTGCTTCCGCTGCAAAACCTGAGCACGGAACCGGACAGCACTTACTTCAGCGACGGCATGACCGATGAGATCACGACCAAGCTCGCGAAAATCGAGGGGATCGATGTGGTTTCGCATTCCTCGGTGATGGCAGTAAAAACGTCTGACAAGAGCGCCGCTGAGATCGGCAAAACTTTCGGCGTCCGCTATCTGCTCGAAGGAAGCGTGCGGAAAGCGGGCGATCAGGTGCGGATCAACGTACAACTGATCGACTCAACCTCCGGATTTCAGGTATGGGCCGACGATTTCACGGGAGAAATGAAAGACGTTTTTTCGCTGCAGGAGCAGACGGCTCTGAAGATTGCGCAGTCCCTCAACCTGAAACTCAGCCCGAAGGAAGAGGAGGCGATTCAGCATCGCTATACGGGAAACCCGCAAGCTTACGACGCGTTCTTGCGCGGTCAGGCGCTGGTCCAGTATCCCGATGAACCGGAGAAGCTGGAAGCGGCGCGCCGGTCCTACGAGGAGTCTCTTAAATTCGACCCGAATTATGCTCTAGCTCTTGCCGGGCTGGCGTGGGTGGAAGCGCAAATCTATCGCAATCTCGACTCGAAGCCGGTTCACTTGCAGAATGCCGAGGAATATGCGCAGCGCGCGCTGGCCATCGATCCGGGATTATCCGAGGTGCATGTGGCCCTGGGAACAGTCCTGATGGACAAATACGAATCTGCTAACGCAGCCAACGAGTTTCGCACTGCAACCGAGCTGAACCCAAACAGCGGCCATGCCTGGGACATGCTCTCATGGGCGCTCTGTTACAAGCAGCCACCGGATCCCGTCATGGCTGAGAAGGCCTCACGGGAGGCTTTACGTCTGCAACCGTCGTTCGTCCCTGCGTACTATCACCTTGGCCGCGCCCTGCTGCTTCAGAAACGCTACGCGGAGGCAATTGCTTCGTTCCAGCGCGAAAAGGAATTAAGTCCAAACGGCACCATGGCAGACGGCGGCCTGGGACAGGCCTATCTGGCACAGGGAGACTATGACCAGGCGATCGCGGCCCTGGTGAAGAGTTCTGAATCGTCGGCCATCAACTATTTCTTTCTAAGCGAGGCCTACGCGGCTCACGGCGACAAAGAGAAGGCTTTCGCCACGCTGCAGAAGACCTTCGAATTGGGATTCCACGACTTTGTGGCGCTCGATTCGAGCCCGTACTTCGCATCGCTGCGGACGGACCCGCGATTTCAACAGTTGATCGCGCGCTATCGTAAATAGCACGACAGTAAATACACCCCGCGCAAACCCTCTGCTAGCACGCCAAAAACGTGTTTGTAGCAAATTGAGACATACTTAGACAAGAAACGATGCAGTTGTCTCAAGAAAGGTTGCAAATAAGAGCTACCGGCGGTAGTATCAGGTTGAACGCAGCCTTTTGCGTTCAAAGAACCCGAAAAAACCAAAACTTCCAGGTAGGACACGCAAACCCTAGTTCAAAAATCTAAAGGGGAGCCCCAAGCCCCGGTGCAATTCGGAGAGAATGCATGTCGTGGTACGCGTACTGCCTCACGGAACACCAGACCCTCGCNNTTCTAGAGGGAATCCAAGGTGTGAACTCCGCTCCCGTCATGAGCTACCCGAGTGGAGAATTTGCGGTGATTGTCAGTGAATATGACCGCGCAACCTCCAAGCTCGACGAAAAATCGGTTCTGGAACATGCCAGGGTGGTGAGCCAGAGCTTCCGAACGGCTACGGTTTTGCCGTTCCGCTTCGGGACGATTTTCGACACCGAAGATGCGATTCGACAGGCAGTGCGCTCCAATCGGCGGACATTCTGCGAGAGTGTGGACCGGCTGCGCGGGAAGTCCGAAATGCGGATCAAGCTGACGGTGCGGGACGGATCGCTGCGGGGAAACCTGGAAGAGATTGTGCTGCCCGACACGGTCGGGCGGGAGTATCTGATCAAGCTCCGCGAGAAGGCATCGCGGGAGCGGGAGCGCCAAACCAAGGCGCGCGCCCTGTCGGTGCAGGTGCACAAACTCTTCAATCCGCTTGAGGAGGAAGTAAGCTGCAAGAAGGTCGACGCCGACGGAATGCTGCTCGATATTGCCCACCTGATCGATACCAAATCCATTGAAAAATACCAGAACCGCTACAGCACGGCCGCCAAGCAGCTCAAGGACTGCCAGATGGTCGTTACTGGGCCCTGGCCGCCGTATCATTTTCTGCCGGGCAAAGTGCGGACGGTTGCGGGAGATAGCTAGACATTGCCGATTTAGCCTTGTAAACCCCCTTTCGAGGGGGTTTTTCTTTGGCACTGATGAATCCTGGCCGAACGGCGAGGAAACGAGGTAAGCCCCGTCGCTACAACATCTTAGTTCTTTGAATGTGCAGGTTTGTGCATTTGGAGAAGGTGAATCGGGGAAATCAGTGGCGGGCGGGCATCTAAGGGATTTACCCTAACGCCTTGATTTTGAAGAAGTTCCTAAAATGGGCTGGGCGATGGAGTACGGTTTACCAATTTGGTTCGGCAAGTGCTAATTCCCGTTGTACTAAAGAGGTCACCGTTGGAATAACTTCACTCTCAATGTTCTCGACATCTCACTCTGTCCGTTCAACTCCCCGGAACGGCGCCAAAATGAGCTTCCTCTGATTCCCGCCACTTCACCTCTTTAAAGATCGGCCCCGAAAGGGGCCGCTTTTTTCTTGTGCTCGAAATCATAACGGGTCCGAGCATTTGC
>PMSZ01000184.1 GCA_003168235.1 Acidobacteriaceae bacterium | reverse complement strand
GAATACAGCGACGTGGAATCGATACTGAACTCCTACGGAAAATATCTGCTAGACCCCAGACTCGTGCCTGCACTCCGCCGGATTCTGGAGACTGCGACTGACCCGGTCTTTTCGGGAAACCGTGAGGCGGCACTGACCCAACTCGCTAGGATTGCGCCGGACGCCAAGATTGCACCAGACGACGCTTCTACATACCTAGTACGCGAAGCGTGCCCCGAACACCCGGCGACGATACGAGCGGTGCGCGATCTTTCGCCGATGGAAACATTGCCAGAAGCGGATACATGTCTGAGAGAAAAACTTATTGCAGAGACAAACGGAGCGGGAACCAGAATGATGCTCGGCACCACAATACAATACATAGCCCGCTTTGCCGATGCGGCCCTCCTGTCGGACGTCCGTAAAGCGTATGCAGAACGAACGGATCGCTGGGATCAGCGCGCGCGTGGAGCGGCCCTCACCTACCTCATGCGTTGGGATGCCAAGAACTCCCGGCCTCTTCTGGACGCTCTGCTGCTGGGGCCCGATTCCTCCGACGGAATCATCATGGTGGACGTGCTTGAGCCAGAGCACGATCCTGCCGACGGACTAAAAGAAGCGGTCCGCGAATACCTACAGACCGCACCCCCGAAGATCGCAGCGTGGTGCGCTTTTGCGTTGTCGAAGCTAGGCGAGCNNGGACGGCAAGTTCGAAGTGGAGCTGGTGACCGCTGTCGCCCAAGGCCGCAGCTGGGAAAGCACGAAGGATGAAATCACCGCCCTCGAGCAAACCTGCGTTTCTAGAGAATGCAGACAGATGCCCAAAGTTCAATAGATAAGCACCACTCTCACGAAGGCCACGACTGCCCTCTCCTCAGTACAACGAGTATGGGATAACGACGAAAACCGGTTCGCACCAAACAACGCGGTCGTTTGAACTCTACGAATGGTGGGAAGCAGGTGTAGTGCGGGAAGCCTTCCGAGTTCAAGCGGATCACGGGCAAACCGGGCGGCGGTTGTCATACCAAGCCCGCGCTTCCAGTGAGTCCTGATTCGCCTCAGGTGTCCAGGCGACCAGACGCGTCACGGTTTCTTAAGCAGGTCGCTGATACTCCCCTGCACCAAGAATAGAGGACGTGACGTCCCAATGTACTCCAAGTGGCGACTCGACGGCATGCAGTCGCGGCAGCGCTAGCCCCGCGACCCAAGCGCTTGAATATAACGACTGATCTGATGCAGGTGGGAAAGGTCGTGACCGGCCAGCAATCGTACCATCACGGCCAAGGACTCCGCGCCACGCTCATTGTGCTGCCCGCTGCGTTCGAAGTCCTCTGGTGACATACGTCTCCACACAGACAAATTGAGTACGCGCAGCGTCCGAAATATTTCGACAAGTTCGGACGGCTCGCGTTCATTCTGGCGCAGGGAGGCAACCCAAGCATCCTGCCTGAAGCCCAGAATAGCCGGTTCGTCCTCGCAAAGGATCAACCTGAGGCGATATCCATAAACCCATTCGCTATCGGTGAGATGGCCGATGATTTCGTTCGGAGTCCATTTCCCTTGAATTGCTCGCCCGCGCAGGACTTCCGCCGGATGTCTGGCCACAATATCGGCCAGGGTGGATGCCGTCTGCCCTAACACCTCGATCGGATCCCGGCCAGCCAACAGGTTGAACAGCTTTTCGCGGTAGGTCGATGGGGCCGACACCTCTAGTCCTGGTTGCGCCGGCGTCATAATCAACTCCTTCCTTTGCAACTTCTCGAATCTACAGACTTTTCGCTTGCGAGCAGGAAACAGGCGCTAAGGGTGACCTGGAATCGGTGAGACAAGGTCGCTAACGCTTGGAATGGAATCTCATGGAACCCGGGCTCCTTTTTCCAAGGCGAAGCCTTCAACTTTCCAGCCTTCCGCGCCGCCGATCATTTTCTTCACTTTCCGGCCCAGGCGCGCCAGACGAGCTGCAGCGCGGTCGGCTCCGTTGCAATGCGGCCCGCTGCAATAGACAACGAATAGCGTATCCGGGGGATAGGCGGCGAGATTGCGTTCATTGATTCGGCCGTGCGGGAGATGGAGCGAGCCCGGAACATGCCCGTCCTCAAAAGCTTGCGGGCTGCGAACATCCAGCAGCACACACCCGGGCGCGCCCGAAGCCAGCGCCGCGTGAACGTCCCAGCAGTCAGTTTCTAGAGACAGGAGCTTCTCAAAGTGATCGAGGGCCATTTGCGGATCGGCGACGATCTCATTGTGTATGTTCATAAACCACTGTCGCCCGATTCAAAAGCTTTGTCGATAGGCAGAAATGCCAATATGCACTAAAATCCTGCCATGCGCTCCTGCAACCATCGCCGCGTGGCTACTCTGCTTTACGACGGCCTCAGCATCTTCGAGTTCGGGATCGTGGTGGAGATTTTCGGCTTGCCGAGGCCGGAGCTGGAGGTCGATTGGTACAAGTTTGAGACCTGCTCGCACCAGCGCGGCCGGCTCCGCACGACCGGCGGCGTTCAGGTCGAGGCACGTCGTGGATTGCGGACCTTGCAACAGGCCGGAACCATCATTATCTCGGGCTGGAAGCGAACCAGCGAACCTCCTCCGGAATCTCTCCTTAAAGCACTGCGTTCGGCGCACGCTCGCGGCGCACGTCTGGTCTCCATTTGTTCCGGAGCCTTCGTTCTTGCGGCCACCGGCCTGCTTGATGGCAAGCGTGCCACCACCCACTGGCGTTACGCGGAAGAGTTGGCTTCCCGGTTTCCGAAGATTCGCGTCGACCCCGGCGTTCTGTACGTGGATGAAGGCAGCATTCTGACTTCGGCGGGTAGCGCCGCGGGCATAGACCTTTGCCTGCACATCGTCCGGTGCGATTATGGCGCCGAAATCGCCAACCGCGTGGCCCGCCGGCTGGTCATGCCGCCGCACCGCGACGGCGGTCAAGCCCAATACGTCCAAAACCCCGTCGAC
>PMSZ01000242.1 GCA_003168235.1 Acidobacteriaceae bacterium | reverse complement strand
CAAGCTCAGGGCAGGCTCTCGCGACAGCCGGCGGGACGCCGGCGCTACACGTGCGCTAAGCTGCGCACGCGACGCGGAAGCCGTAGTCGGCGTATCTGAAATCCGGTGGAATGCTGGAGCGGGCGGCGCAGCGGGAGATCTTGATGTGGTGACGCCAGGAGCCTCCGCGAGACGAGCGGCGGGCGCCGGTTTCAGGGCCGCGCGGATTGCGCTCGGGCGATACCGCGTAGTAATCGGGAGCATACCAGTCGCCGCACCACTCGTGGACGTTGTCACACATGTTGTAGAGGCCATAACCATTCGGTTTGGTGCGGCCGACCGGCTCGGGGCCGGTCTGCCAGAATGCGGCGCAACGTTCGGCGTAATTGGGAAGCGAGTGTGGCGGCTCGTCTCCCCAGGGATAAAGAGCCGCTTCGTTCTTGTTGCCACCGCGGGCGGCGCGCTCCCACTCGGCCTCGGTGGGCAGGCGAAAATTCTTGTCCGTGATCGCGGCGAGCCACTCGCAGTAACGGATGGCTTCGTGCCACGAGACAGCGACTACAGGTTGCTGAGGATGGTTGAAGGCGGGGTCGCTGAAGAATGGTGGCGTAATGGACGCGGTGGAACGAAGGAAATGTTGGTAGTCGGCGTTTGTAACCTGGTGGGCGGCGAGTTGGAATTCATCGATCCAGACACGGTGGACGGGTTTTTCGCTGTCTTGGACAAACACATCGATCAGCACGTCGCGACTGGAATCACAGCCCATTAGAAACCAGCCGGCGGGGATGCGGATGAGCGCGGGCAAATTGACGCCGAGTTGGAGTGCCGCATTCATCGGCAAGGCTTCGGGGTTAAAGCTTCGTCAATCATAAGGCATGTAATGCAGTGATGAAGCTCTGCTCGGTTGGGTCAGAGCGGGCGCAGGGCGCGGACTACTTCTTCAATTTTGTTTTCCTGAAAGAGGCGGATGCCGGCTACGCCTGCGGCTCCGGCGTCGAGGCAGGATGCGGCGTTTTCGAGTGTGACTCCGCCCAGGGCCAGGACCGGAATTTTTGCCGGGCAGGCTTCACGCAGGGCGGCGAGGCCTGCGGGTTGCGCTCCAGGCGCGCTGATTCCTCCTGATATTTTTTTCCCGAAGACAGCGGCGAAGACGGCGAAGTCGGCTTGTTCGGATTCGGCGCGCAGGATTTCGGCGGCGGTGTGGCAGGAGGCGGCGATCAGAAAGTGATTGGCGGGAAGTGGCCGCTGCTCCCGTCGTTCCCATCGTTCATCGAGAGCCAACATTTGCCGGACTTCTGTTGGCGCAATGTCATCGGACCGCAGATGAACTCCGTCGGCTCCGGTGGCGAGGGCTATGTCGGTGCGGGAGTTCAGGAGCAGGTAAGTTCTCTCTCGGTTCTCAGTTCGCAGTGGGGATTCGTTGCGAATTATTTTCAGGGCCTCACGCGTCAGTGTTTCCAGCTCACCGGCGCTCAAATCTTTTTCGCGAAGCTGGATGTAGTCGACTCCAGCTTTGGCGGCTTCGGCGATCTTAAGCAGTAGTTCACGGCGACGGGTGGGTTCGTCGCCGCGAAACTGCGTCCGGTCGGTGATGTAGCAGAGCAGACAGCGGGCGGCCATCAGCTCTCAGCCTACTAGGAGACTCGTATTACAGAAGCTCGCTCATTTCTTGTCGGCATCGGTGGAAGCCGCCGGTGCAAGGACTTCCGCGCCTGGCTGTTGTGCGGTAAACAGCTTCAGGTTCTCGGCTTTCCAGCGCATGGCGGCGTAGATGCGATTGCGTCCGCTGGGGTGGTCGAAGAAGATGAATTCTTCGATGGGGGCGGGATTCATCTTGCGGTATTCGCCAAGGTGAATTGCGGCCTGAGCAAAACCGTCGGGCTGGCGCGCTGCGTTGAGCCCGAACATGTCGGCTTCTTTTTCCTGCGTACGGATCATAGTGTTATCGATAGGAGTGGTGACGAAGCCGTAGGCTAATGCCAACAAAACCACCAACGGAACAACCGCCGTGTCGCCGACGCTTCGAATTTGCCATTTCTCTCCCCAGCGCTGCAGCGACCAGCCCAGACCCCAGTACAAGAGGGCAAAGAACAACACCGTCTCAATCGCGTTGAACATAATGAATTTGTAGATGTGGTTCATCACGTAGTGGCCCATCTCGTGTCCCATGACAGCCTGAATTTCTTCTGGCGAGCCGCGGCGCAGGAGGTTGTCATTGAGGGTAATGCGCATCGTATTAGCGAAGCCGCTAACGTTGGCACTCATGCGCGTGCTCTGCCGCGAGGCGTCCATAGTGTAGACGTCTTTGGCGGGGATGCCGTTGGCGCGCGCCATGCTCAGGATGGGATCGACGACCTTGGGATCGTCGAGGCGAGTGACCTTGTTGAAGATGGGAACGATGTAGACGGGCGCGATGAGCACGCCGAAAATCGTGAACAGGATGGTCACGACCGAACCCCAGATCCACCAGGTTCGTGGAAGGCGGCGGACGATGCCGAAAAGAACCACCACCAGCAAGCCACCCAGCACCAGCCCCACACCGAGAGCCTTTAATTGATCTCCCAGCCAGGGGCCAAAGGTCTGCGTGGCGAGTCCGTACTTGTGCTCGCGGAAATAACCTTCGTAAACCGTGAGCGGGAAAATCAGGACGCTCGTGAGTACAAGATATTGCAGCCAGTACACGAACGTGTGCACCGGCTTGAAACGAGTCACACGCTCTGACAGATCACGCATCTTCGCGGACCAGCGCAGATTCAGCAAGATTAGCGCGACGATGGCTCCGTAGAGAAAGTCCCAAAGAATCAGCCAGTATCCGCCTTCGAAATAGGCGTTGGAGCGGGCGGTCTTGTCGGCGGGAATCTGCGCCATGTAGGCGTTGGTGGCGGCGACGGCGTCGAAATGCGCCGAGGGCTGCGCTTCCGGTGGAACCTGGATCACGGAAGGCATCTCATTCGCGCCGGGTTGAGCGAGCGCAGGAGTTGCGAGGAAAGCGGCACAGGACAATAGGATGAGGCAACAGAATGCGGTTGCCGGGACAGTTGATTTGGGCATCATTCAGTTTTGTCTCCAGAACATTGACAGCAGGAGTGTATACGAGAATCGAGGAGTAAAGGTTCAACCGGGAGCGCCGCGCGGGCGAGGGCGCCCGCGCTACACAGGCTAGGGGCGGGTCTTGGCGATTTCGGGGACTGCCGGTTCGCCGGCGCGCTTGGCTTGTTGCGGGGCGAGATGGAAGGTGGTCAATCCCTCTTTGAGAAACTCGAAACTTTCTTCCGGCGAGTCGCACATTTTGAATAGATCGAGATCCTGGGGCGAGATCATTCCGGCATCGGCCAGGGCTTCGAAATTGACGATTTTCTTCCAATACTCGCTGCCGTAGACGACGATGACAATTTTCTTGGCCAGCTTCTCGGTTTGCGCGAGGGTGAGGATTTCAAAAAATTCGTCGAGAGTGCCGAAGCCTCCGGGAAAAACCACGAGAGCTTTGGCCAGATACGCAAACCAGAACTTACGCATGAAAAAGTAATGAAACTCGAAGTTGAGCGACGGCGTGATGTAGGGGTTCGGATTCTGCTCGAAGGGCAAGTTGATGTTGAGGCCAATGGTTTTTCCTCCGGCGTCGTGGGCGCCGAGATTGGCCGCCTCCATAATGCCGGGACCGCCGCCGGTGGTGACGACGAAGCGATGGCGCTTGGCGGGGATCTGCGTGGACCATTCGGTGAGCATGCGGGCGAGACGGCGCGCATCTTCGTAGTAGCGGGCCATGTCGAC
>PMSZ01000143.1 GCA_003168235.1 Acidobacteriaceae bacterium | reverse complement strand
TCGGCGACATCATCACCGACCTGGCCGCCGGCTTGCAGGGCGGCCTGGGCATGGCGGCAAGTGGCAATATTTGTCCGGGATACACATCCATGTTCGAGCCGGTGCATGGATCGGCGCCGCCGATTGCGGGGAAAAACATTGCCAATCCGTTTGGCGCGATTCTGACAGCGGCGATGATGCTGGCGAATCTGGGCATGACTGGCAAGGCTGAGAAGATTGAGGCGGCCGTGCTGGAAGCGGTGCGGCAGAATAAGACGACCGTAGATATTGGTGGGACGCTGGGGACGCGCGAAGCGGGGGAGTGGGTGGCGGAGCAGGTGGCAGAGCAATGCTCGCGATGATGGCTGCTTCGCTGCAAACCGTCCGTAGCTACCGACTGGATTCCGCGCAGTGTGCTGTTATCCTCAAAGAATAATGAAGGTTCGAACATCCCTCGCTTTCTACCTGCTCGCGATTTTTCTTCTCGCTGCGATGCCGGCCGGCGCCGCTTACACGCAAACTGCGCAGCCGCAATCGCAAACGAATAGTGGTCCGGCGCAATCGCAGGTCCAGACTCCGCAAACTCAACCGCAACCTGACCAGCCCCAGCCTCCTGCGGGCGAGGGCGCCGGCGGCGTACCAGAAACCATCATTTCGCCGAAAGAAGCGAAGGAGTTGTTTCGCTCGGTGGATGAAATTCTACAGTTTGCCAGCCATGATACGGACCTCCCGATCAAGCACAGGGTGAAGCGCAAACTGGCCAAACGCGATCAGGTGCAAGCGTACGTCGAAAAAAGTATGAAAGACGATAAAGACGCGAAGCGGCTGGAGCGGTCGTCGGAGGTGCTGAAGAAGTTCGGGTTGATACCGCGCGATTTTGAACTATCCAAGTTTCTGGTGGCGATGTTGCGGGAGCAGGTCGCGGGATATTACGACGTCAAAACGAAAACCGTGAATCTGCTGAACTGGCTCGATGTCGAGCAGCAGAAGCCAGTGCTGGCGCACGAGCTGACGCATGCACTGCAAGACCAATCGTTTGGCATCGAGAAATGGGTTAAGGGATCAAGGCAAGATGCTGATAATAAGAACGATACTCCAAGTCCAGACGACATCGAAACTGACGAGGAAACGTCGGCGCGCCAGGCCGTAATTGAGGGCCAGGCGATGGTGGTGCTGCTGGATTATTCGCTGGCTCCGGCGGGCAAATCGCTGCTGACTGCGCCGCAGGTTGTCGAGGCGCTCAAAGAAGGGATGCTGGTCGGAACGGCGGATACTCCCGCCTTCCGGGACGCTCCAATATTTTTGAAAGAGGAGCTGACATTTCCGTATCGCTACGGACTAGATTTTACGGCGGCGCTTTTGCAGGCTGGCGGAAAAGAACTGGCGTATGCGGGTGCGTTCAAGAATCCTCCGCGAACCTCGCGCGAGATTATGGAGCCACAAACTTATCTGGCGCACGAAAAGCTGGAGCCGATCAAGATGATCGACATGGCGAAAGACTTCGCCGACTACGATCCGTTCGACATTGGCGCGATGGGAGAATTTGACGTGGACGTGCTGGTCGAGCAGTATGCGGGGGCGAAAGAGGCTGCGTCGATCTATCCGGCATGGCGCGGCGGATATTATTTTGCGGGGAAGCGCAGGTTGGATCGACCGACCAATCCAACATCCGACCGAAAACCTGAAGCAGGGCATCCGATCGCGTTGTTATATGTTTCGCGCTGGGCGACTCCAGCGAAAGCCGCGGAGTTCGCGGCAGTCTATGCAAAATCGCTGGCGACGCGGTATAAGAGGCAGCGAGAGCTGGATAACGACGGCAAGATTGAAGAAGACGCGCCGCCGGTGGAGTCGTGGCGAACCCTGCGCGGGCGTCATGCCTGGCTGACCGAGGAGGGAGTCGTGGTGATCGAAGTGCGCGGCGATGAGGCGCTCATCAGCGAAAGTCTTGACGACGCGACAACCAAGCGGGTAGAGGCAGATTTCTGGCCGGTGGAAAAATCCTCGGTAGCGAAGCAGTGAATTTCGGTCTTGTATAATCACAAGTCCTGCAGGCGTTTTCAGCGGTAATTTTCCGCAGGGAGTTCGATAGGCATTTTCAAGCACCATTTCTAGCTCAAATTTCAGGAGATCCATTGCAGCAGGCAGAAATCGGAATCATCGGCGGCAGCGGTCTGTACACCATGCCGGGTTTCAGCGACGTGCATGAGGTCACGCTGCAGACTCCCTTTGGAGATCCTTCGGACGCCTATATTTTGGGAAAGCTGGCCGGGCGGAAGGTTGCATTCCTGGCGCGGCACGCGCGCGGACACAAATTGTTGCCCAGCGAATTGAATTTCCGCGCCAATATTCACGCCTTCAAGCAGCTCGGGGCAGAACGCATTATTTCGGTTTCGGCGGTGGGGTCGCTGAAAGAAGAGCACAAGCCGCTCGATTTTGTAATTCCAGACCAGTTTTTCGATCGCACCCGGCACCGCATCGATACTTTCTTCGGCGACGGAATTGTTGCCCATGTGGGATTTGGCGATCCGGTGTGCGGCGAAATGACGAAGGTGGTGAGTGCTGCGTGCCAGGCTGCGAGCGTGACCGGAAAACTGGGCGGCACTTACGTTTGCATGGAAGGTCCGCAGTTCTCCACCAAGGCCGAGTCGAACGTGTATCGAAGTTGGGGAGCGGCCGTGATCGGTATGACCAATCTACAGGAAGCGAAACTCGCGCGCGAAGCCGAGATTTGTTACGCCACGATCGCGATGGTGACCGATTACGACTGCTGGCATCCGCACCATGATTCGGTGACCGCGGAGCAGATCGTTGCCGTGCTGACGAAGAACGCCGAGAACGCCGCGAAAGTCGTCAAGGCCACGGTCGAGGCAATGCCAAAGGTACGGTCGTGCAAATGCGGATCGGCGCTGGCGCATGCCATCATGACCGATCGGACGAAGATTCCAGCGGCGACAAAAGAGAAGCTGGCGTTGATTGTAGGGAAATACTTGAAATGATTTTGGCGCAGGATTTGCGTCCGACTGACCACTAGCCACTGATTTCTGGGGCCTCATGAGCATTCTCGTCGTAGGTTCGGTTGCGTTTGATACGATCGCCACGCCCTCGGGGCGGGTGACTGACATTCTTGGCGGCGCAGCGACTTACTTTGCGCTGGCCGCCAGCTACTTCACCGGAGTGCGCGTGGTGGCGGTTGTAGGCGAGGACTTTACTCCTGAAAATGAAGCCGTGTTGAAGAAGCGCGGCGTCGACACCCGCGGCATCGAGCGCACAAAGGGAAAAACTTTTCGCTGGGGTGGACAGTATCTCGACAACTTGAACGAGGCCAAAACTGATTTCACGGAACTGAATGTGTTCGAGAAGTTTCAGCCGCGTATTCCCAAGGAGTATTTGCATACGAAGTTTCTGTTCCTGGCGAATATCCATCCGACCTTGCAATCGGCCGTACGATTGGAGATGGATAACGTGCAGCTAACCGGCGGCGATACGATGAATTTCTGGATTCAAGGCACGCCCAACGAACTCAAGGAGACGTTGAGGTTGGTGAACGTTCTGCTGATCAACGATACCGAGACCAAGATGCTGGCCCAGGAAAAAAATCTGCCGCGAGCGGCGCAAAAAGTGATTGCCATGGGACCGAGCGCGCTGGTGGTAAAGCACGGTGAATACGGAGCGACGATTTTTTTCCGCGAAGGCGCATTCGGCATTGGGTCGCATCCTTTCCGCGCCCCGGCGCTGCCGATTGAAGAAGTAATAGATCCGACGGGCGCCGGCGATTCGTTTGCCGGCGGGTTCATGGGATACATCGCGTCGCAGGGTGAGATCAATCGCGAGGTGCTGAAGCGGGCCCTGTTTTACGGCAGCGTGATGGGATCGTTTGCCGTGGAACGTTTCGGTACGGAGCGTCTGCAGAATCTTACCCGTGAAGAAATTGACGAACGCTTCCAGATCTTCCGCGAACTGACGCATCTCGAGTAATCCGTCCCGGTTTATCCTTAAATCCATGGCACAGCGCAAGGCGAACGCACAGCGAGGAGCGAAAGCGACTGCAACCGTCGCCGTTCCCGGCCAAAATTCAGCGCGACTGACGCTGATTCCAGCGCTGGTGTCGATCGTTTCATTCTTCTACTACTTCCGGCACAGCGATCTTCTGCTCTACGGCGATGCGGTCGCACACATCAATATTGCGCGGCGCGTGTTCGATTCGCAGACTCCCGGTCTGCTGCAATTGGGCACGGTGTGGCTGCCCCTACCCCATTTGCTGATGATCCCATTCGTTTGGCCGAACACGCTGTGGCAGAGCGGCGTGGGCGGTTCGATCCCTTCGATGATCGCGTACGTGCTTGGCGTCATCGGGGTCTATCGACTGGTGGGCGGAATGTTGGGAGCGGATGCGCAGGAGAAGCCAATGGGAGTGGTGGGCGCGGCGACTGCGGCGCTCGTCTATGGCGCCAATCCGAACCTGATCTACATGCAGGCGACTGCGATGACGGAGTCGGTGTATCTGGCGCTGTTTATCTGGGCGGTTGCGTACTTCGCCGAGTTTTTGCGGAGCGTTCGCCGACGCGAACAGACGCCCGATTCCCCGCTGGCAACTAAGTTGTTGTGGCGTTGCGCCTTATGCCTGGCAGGAGCGGAACTCACGCGCTACGACGGATGGTTTTTTGCCGGCGTGATCGGAGTGACCATTGCAGTTGTTGTGCTGCGGCATTGGAACGATCGCATCGTTCGCTTGGCGTCGTTCAAATTTCTTCTGGCGATTTCGCTTGCTCCGGTTTTGTGGCTTGCTTACAACG
>PMSZ01000482.1 GCA_003168235.1 Acidobacteriaceae bacterium | reverse complement strand
CACCCGCAAACGCAATGTCCAGTTCCGGCGGATGGCTCGTCGTCGTGTTCTCCTTGCTGTCGAAGGTTGCGTCGAACGTGCTGTTGGCTACAAGAGCGAGTCCGTTGTTCGTCTCACTGCCGCTGAGCCACGCCTGCACGGCCGAGGTGACGTTGACCAGGATGTACTGGTTCTTGTCCGCCGTCGTGACACTGACGTTCGAGGCGATCGCTGCTCCGAGAGGCGGGGCATTGCTGGAGTCGATCGTGCTCTCTGACCAGGTAGCGTTGACGTAATCGACATTAAAGCTGCCCGCCTTAGTGACGGTATTCACATAGAGCTTCAGCGTCGCTTGACTGACGGATGCGGTTGACGGAATCGACGCGAGATTGAACTGGATGTAGGTGGTCTGGGAAGCGCCATCGACATCGAGCGTCTTCTGGGCGCCGAAGTTGGTGGTGGGATCGGCCGTGTTCGTGTAGGCATCGCCGAGCGGCGTGATCTGGGCGTTCGCCGCCGTCCACAGGAACACAAACAAACCCAGCACTGAAACCAACCGCGTTCGTGCAGTTAACATTTTCATGACTCTCCTCCCGTGTTTCTTGAAGATTTCCCAACCTGGAACTCTTGGGCTCCATCTCTAACAGCGTAAAATCAGCCTCAAAACCTATCACTCGCTCAAAATATTTCTTGGACTGCGAGGGAGGCACCATAAGTAGTCGATTTTTCAACTATTTCTATTTGACATACAAAACCGCCATAGCTACCCTAACTTCCCAAAGCGGTTCCCACCAAAGGCTAGCTTCGTGGAGCACGAATCGGCAGGAGAGATCACGCGGTTGTTACAGGGCTGGCGGAAGGGCGACCGCAAAGCTCTAGACGCCCTGTTGCCTGTCGTCTACAACGAACTGCAGCGTCTGGCCCACTTTGAACTGCGCAAGGAACGTCCTGACCACACTTTGCAGAGCGCAGCTCTGGTGAACGAAGCCTATCTGCGCCTGGTGGGTCTCAATGCGCCGCAGTGGGAGGGCCGCTCCCATTTCTTTGCTATTGCCGCCCAACAGATGCGGCAGATTTTGGTGGACTACGCCCGCCGTCACCGTGCCGGGAAACGCGGAGGGGCTACGAAGACATTATCGTTAGACGACAGCGGGCTGCTCGAACCGTCGAAGGGCAAAGATCTGGACGTCGTCGCTCTTGATGATGCGCTAAAGGCGCTGGCGCAGATCGACGTCCGCAAAGCGCAGGTCGTGGAGCTGCGATTCTTCGGTGGATTGAATTCCGAAGAAACGGCCGAGGTGCTCAAAGTCTCGGCGGTCACAGTGGCGCGCGACTGGAGTACGGCTCGGGCGTGGCTGCACCGCGAGATAAGTTGCGGAAATTCCGATGGACGCTGAGCGATGGAAACGAATCGATGAACTGCTCCAGGCGGCGCTGCGACTGCCGGTCGAGCAGCAGGACGAGTTCCTGCGTCGGCAATGCGGCAACGATGACGAACTCCTCGAAGAAGTGCAATCGCTGCTCACTTCGCATCGCCAGGCGGGAAGCTTTCTGGAATCGCCTGCTTTCAGCCCCGCCGACATGCCCACGCAGACGGCAGACCCCGCCTCAATTGCACTGACTTTTCAGTCCATTTCTCGGTCGATGGTAGGTGAGACCGTTTCTCATTATCGCGTGCTAAGCCGGCTGGGCAGCGGCGGTATGGGAGTTGTGTATGAGGCGGAGGACATCAAACTTGGCCGTCGCGTAGCCATGAAGTTTCTGCCCGGCGAGGTAGCCAGCGATCGGACAGCATTTGAGCGCATGCAGCGCGAGGCCAGGTCCGCGTCGGCGCTCGACCACCCAAACATCTGTTCGATCTACGAACTCGGCGAACATGACGGCCAGCCCTTCATCGTGATGCAACTGCTCGAGGGCGAAACCTTGAGGGCGTGGATCGACCGTACCCACAAAATGGACAAGCGCTTACGGCTCAAGGGGGCAATGGACCTGGCGATCCAGATTACACGTGGACTGGAGGCGGCACATCACAAGAACATTATTCATCGCGACATCAAGCCGGAGAACATCTTTGTCACCGTCCGCGGCGAAGTAAAGATTCTCGACTTTGGTCTGGCGAAGGTGATGGAACCCCAGAAAGAGCTGGATATCCAAAGTGACCTCACGGCCGAAACCGCGCCACATGTAGAAGGCGACGTTACTCTGACCCGCACGGGCGCGAAGATGGGCACCGCTTTCTACATGTCACCCGAGCAGATACGTGGCGAAAAACTGGACGCGAGGAGCGATCTCTTCTCGCTCGGCCTTGTGTTGTTTGAGATGGTCACAGGCCGGCGCGCTTTCAAAGGCAGTACAGGTGCTGCCGTTCATGACGCCGTTCTGCATGACCCACCGGCGACGGTGCGTCAACTCAACACCGCCGTTCCTGCCGGTGTCGAGAGCATCATCAGGCGCAGCTTGGAAAAGAATCGAGACCGCCGCTATCAATCCGCTAGGGAAATGCACGCTGATCTGGAGCGGCTTAACGTCCGTCATTCGCGGGTACTCATCGGAATGGGCGTGGGGATCGCTGCCGGCTTTCTGCTGCTCTTATTACTTGTCACTCTTGTGGCTAACGTCGGCGGCCTCCGCGATCGAATTCTAGGCCGTCCGCTGTCCAGCCGTCCCGTGTCCAACGATGCGGCCAAGCAATCGAATCGCCGTACCGCGGTGGCCGTGCTCGGCTTCAAGAATCTTTCAGCGAGGGATAGCGAAGCCTGGATTTCGACGGCGCTGTCAGAGATGCTGGATGCACAACTCTCCGCCGGGCAACAGCTGCGCGTGGTTTCGAGCGAAGATGTCGCGCGCATGAAGATGGATCTTTCTCTGCCCGCCGCTGATAGCTACAGCCGCGATACATTGCAAAAAATCCGCACGCATCTGGGCGCGGACATCGTCGTGCTCGGTTCGTACCTCGACACCGGAAGCGACAGCGGGGGGAAGATCCGGGTCGATGTGCGTTTGCAAGACGCCAGGGAGGGCGAAACCATAGCGGTGATTTCGCAGGATGGAAGCGAGTCCAGTCTTCCTGAGCTGGTAACGCAGAGTGGCGCCAGCTTGCGCCAGAAGTTGGGAATCGCCGATGTCTCCACAACAGAGGCGTCGCAAGTGGCGGCTTCCACCTCGGCCAGCCCGGAGGCCACTCGATTGTATGCGGAAGGACTAGCGAAATTGCAAATTTATGAAGCTCTGGCTGCCCGAGATCTGCTGGAGAAGGCGGTCGCAGCCGATCCCAACTACGCACTTTCGCATGCTGCTTTGGCGCAGGCTTGGTCTCAGCTCGGCTACGACAAGAAAGCTGAAGAAGAGGCAAAGAAGGCCTTCGATCTTTCAGCCAATCTGACGCGTGAGCAACATCTTTCCGTGGAGGGGCGCTATCGCGAGTTTGCTCACGATTTCCCCTCGGCGATAGAAATCTATCGCACATTGAGAAATTTCTTTCCCGACAATCTTGATTACGGGTTGCGCCTGGCGTCTTCACAGAGGAAGGCCGGGCGTCCAAAGGACTCGCTAGAAACCATTGCGCAGACGCGAACCTTGCCCAAACCGCTAAGCGACGATGCCCGTATTGATGTGGAAGAGGCTTCGGCCCAAAACGTCGCGGGCAATTTCACCGCGTTCCAACAAACGGCGGCCACAGCGGCGGCGAAAGCGAAGGCACAAGGCTCGCGTATGCTTCAGGTGCAGGCAACCGATTCTGAAGCGTTCGCATGGGACCGGCTGGGTGATCTGAATAAGGCGGTGCAGAAGGGCCTCGAAAGCCGCGATCTCGCCGCCAACGCCGGTAACCCCCATCTGCTCGGGCACGCATTAAGAACGTACGGAATCATTTTGTACGACAAAGGCGACTTCGCGGGCGCACAGAGCGCGTTCGAACAGGCCTTAAACATATTCCAAAAAATCGGGGATGGTCAGATCGGCGTGACCACGGTCAGCCTGGGAAATGTTTACTACGAGCAGGGAAAGCTGGAGGAAGCCAGACGCTACTATGAACAGGCCCTGCGGATTGATCAAGAGACCGGCGCAAGTCCCGCCAATATTGGAAGCGACATCGGAAGTATCGCCCTTGTTCTGGACGGCTTGGGCGATCTGGTCGGCGCGACCCGCATGCATGAAAAGTCTTTGCAAGGCTTCCGCGATGGCGGCGACCAACGCGGCGAGAGCGCTACGCTAGAAAATCTGGGGGATGTACTGGTGGAGCGAGGCGAGTTGAGCCAGGCGATGTCATACTACGAACAGGGAATCTCCCTCGCCGAGAAGATCGGATACAAGGAAGGCCGCGCTTTCAATTTGGGAGGTCTCGCCCAAATCTCCCTGATTCGGGATCAAGTCTCAAAGGCGCGTGATCAAGAGGAGCAGGTCCTGACGTTCCAGAAAGAAGTCGGCGACTCAGTTGAGATTGCCCGGAGCCAGATTGCGCTCGCTACCATCGTGATCCAGGAAGGCAAGCCGGCAGAAGCCGAGGCGCTGATTCGCGCGGGGGCCCCTCAGTTTGAGCAGCAGACGATGGCTACCGGCGCAAG
The DNA here is from genome assembly GCA_003168235.1 of Acidobacteriaceae bacterium. Classification (GTDB taxonomy): domain Bacteria; phylum Acidobacteriota; class Terriglobia; order Terriglobales; family Acidobacteriaceae; genus Acidiflorens. The sequence continues at coordinate 864 of PMSZ01000482.1, read as the reverse complement.
CCGATCCGCTGCTCTGCTTGCGCGAGCTTTGCTGGCGCAGTCGAAAATCGCAGAGGCCGAAACTGCCGCTGTCAAGGCCTTGACTCTGGCTGAACGCACCAGCGATCGCTCGACGCACCTTCTCGCGTCTCTCGCGGCTGCCGAAGTGAACGCGCGCAACGGCAAAGAGCCAGCGGCGATGAAGGCGCTACAATCCGTTCTCGGCGAGTCGGTTCGGGATGGCTATAAGGAGTTTGAATTCGAGGCGCGGCTGGATCTCGGCCGACTGGTGCTTCATTCTTCCAGGGCTTCGGGCCGGCAACGCCTGGAGAAACTTGAGGAAGATGCGAGCCGGAAGGATTTTCGTCTCATCGCTCGCAAGGCTCGCGAAGAGCTCGACCGTTAGACTGTTCGCCGTGTGCCAAGAGCACCGGAGCCTCCAGCGCGAGCGCACGTACGCACTTCGGACGCGGTTGCGTTGCGCAGAGTAGTCAATGGCCCAGCGCGGGCTCGGACCACTACGGAAAAGGGCGGCGCTGCGGGGGGAAGGGACTCAAACGCCGTCGCTTCCCCAGACCCCATCCCTGCTGAAGGATCAACGAGATGAGTTTGAAAAACCACTGAGTGTTGCAAGCTGTAGGAACGGACTTTGTTTCACGTGAGGGTTCACTTTAAGAAATGACGGCAGGTGTAGACACAGGAATTGTCTCAATGAAGGGGTTCACCCCAGCATTCTGTAGACGATTTTGTAGCCGTGAAAGCACCCGACTTCAATGAAGATCATCAGAATTCAAACAGCAGGCCACAACACATTCAATAGCAATCACTTGGGATCAACGGAATTCTACAAGATTCTATAAGGCCTTGAATCTGGTTCGGGACCAG
>PMSZ01000493.1 GCA_003168235.1 Acidobacteriaceae bacterium | reverse complement strand
ATCGGCTTGAGCACCGATCCTGCACGGTGCTTGTCGTCTGAGTGACTCCGCATTGCTCGCGCTGCTTGTGCACGGCGACTGCCACGGCTCTCATCGAACGAGTTAATTCGCTCGACATGTGAGCAGCCGCGACACAGCAGGACAACGCCGTCGCAGTCTTTGCTGATCTTGTACATGCGCGGAGCCTGCTTTCTTCGTCTAACTACACATAATTCTAAATAGCTATAGGCGTATTCATTGCTCAATGTATCGTTGGGAGTCCTCGCACCTTCTCATGGTGCGCTGTGATTGCGAGCATATTGTCGTTGCATTCCGTTCGTATAGCCCGAAGTTCGCCGAGCAGTTTCAAGTACGCCGGATGGGATAAGCTATGGTGCCAGTTTAGTAATTTACTGGCGGCGATGTGTTCCTTGGCGCTGGCACCCTCATAGACTTCAAACAATCGACATTCTTCTTCATCTCGCGACTCTTTTGTAGGTTGTGTCATTGGATACATGCTATGCCTAACAACAGACGTTAGTTACGCACTATAGTCATGACCGGAATCGCCTCACAGCAAGATTGGCGCACACTGGCTGAAATCCGAATGGTTCAAACAGTGCCTCAGTGAGCAGGATTGACCATTCGGCGCACGCAGGGGCGCTATAGGCTTTAACTGTCTTACACAAAACTTGCTGTGCTGGCCGAGCGGCCTCTTGTGCGGGGTTTAATCCCGATGACCGATCATATTTGGGGGGCCGGAAGAAGGGGTTGCTCCATGGCAAGTTTTGACCAGTTTCCCGCTCTTGTTTGCAAGAATTGCTTTCGGCCCATTCCACTCCCGCCCGCCACACGTCCCGACACACTTGAAGGTCAAGGATTGTGGCCCGCGGGTGGGTCAAGACGAAATTTCTTATGTCCCGCGTGTAGGCGCGTGCATGGCTATTCGGCTCCAGATGTCCAGCTAGTGCTCCCTCACACGGACCCGCGCAGATCAGGCTCTTCCTACAACGTAGTTTACATGCGGCTGCAATGCGGGGTGCAAGGCTGCTCATCAATGTTACGAATCCGAACACTAATGGCATTCGATAAATGCCCGCATGACGAGGCCTTGGCAATGCTCGTAACAAGCCGCACTCAAGGGATTGCCTGTAACAATGGACACATCCTAAGCGGCACCGTTGTCCCTTATGGTCTCGCTTTCGATGCTTGCTTTGACAAAGATTGGGAGATCGGAGAGGGATGGAATAGGCGGACTCCTGCGCGAATGTGCGCTTAGGACAATGCTCAGGGGTAGTCATTGGCAGGGGGATTGCGCTAAGAACAATTGCAATGGGCAGCGGCAAAATCATTGAGTGAAAACGAAGTCGAAGACAGGATGCATCGGCGATTTCTTGACGTTAAATCGCGTCTCTGACAATGTCNNAACCCAGGCTCGCTCGTAATCAGTATTCAGGTCTGGAACTCGGTCCGACCGATGGCAAATGTCACCGCTGTTCGGTTTGATGGAGAGACATGCACCTCGTCCAAAATCGATCTGCATTGTTCTCCTAGCTGGAGGTCAACGATAACGGCCTCGAACTTTCGGTGGCTTAGTAGGCCGACGGCCGCGGGTATCTCTCGACAAACTTCAGAAGAAATAGACAACGCTTGCAAGGCAAGGCTGAACTGCTGAATTGTAACTGGATCAGCGGACACCAAAAGTGCAAGCCCTATCGACATGGTAAAATTCACCTCTCATATCCTTCGGCACCTGTAGCTGCCCTCCCTTGATCGAGCATACCTTCGACTCTACGCAGGAGTTCCGAGGGAAGAAAAGGCTTCTCCAGAATGGTTGCGCCGATCTTGAACAGTTCACGCAATTCCGGAAATTCGTCCGCAAAGCTAGCGATGAACAAGAACTTCATCTCGGGGTGAACCGAACGAACTTGCTCCGCCATCTGAAGGCCGTCGAGCTGGGGCATGACAATGTCACTCACCGTGAGGTCTATAGTGCCATTGTGTTCCTGGCACAGGCGGAGTGCCTCTGTGCCGTCGACGGCGGGAAGGATGGAAAACCCGGCCCCTTCGAGCGTGCGTTGCAGAAGGTCTCGAAGGTTGTCGTAGTCTTCGATTATTAAGATGGTGACGGAACGCTGGGGCGGCGGCGCAACGTGAGGTCGCCGGTGCGGCGATTGAGTTTCTTTTGTGCGTCGTAGATCCAGCTCACGCATCATCCGTCGAGCGAGTATGCGTAACGAATCGCTCTGCTCCGCTGTCATGAGGTGTGGCACTCGGTCCATCACCGCTAGCGTACCTAGGGGGAGGGCCTCGTTGGTGACTAACGCTATCCCTGCGTAGAATTGAATCCCGATTTGCTTCACCAAGAAACTACTGCTGAACCTGTGGTCAGAGAGCGGATCCGGGACGATCAGGACGTCGGATTGCAGGATTGTATAGGCACAAAACGAGCCATCTCGAGCAATCTCATCCAGCTCAAGGCCGATTTTCGCCTTAAACCATACCCTTTGCTCATCGATGAAAGTGATGACGGCGACTGGAGCATCACAGATAAGAGCGGCTAAACGAGCAATGTCGTCAAACACTTGCTCACAGGACGAGTCCATAATTCGAAAGTCACGAAGACTTTCGAGACGGGGCCTTTCGTTTTGTGGCAGAGGCAACGGCAATGACATCTCACAACAAAATCGTGAGAAGCGGTTCCCCTCGGGCCGCCCCTATTCCAACGGATGCAAACTCTCGCTCCGCGACAGTGACTGACCATTCGTCAAGCGAAGCCGTTCGAAACTGTTAAGTAGCAGATCGTTATCGCGCTTCTCACTTCTGTAACACCCCACGACAACAGCCACTCGACTGCCCCGGCCCGGCCCGAAGCCAGAGCATCTGAGCACAGCGCAGTAATGCACCGTGGGTCCGTACGCAGGTGTTTCCGCCACCGAACTGTGACCGCGTTTATAAAACCCTAACAAACCACGATACTTATTAACCTTTTCAATAGCTGTTCACTTTTGGACACTTCGGATACTAAACTTGCGTGACACTAATCCTTGCTCGTGACAGGGTGCGACTCTGCATAATCTTGTCGCCACCCTGAAAGGCGACACTTGCAACAGGGTCCGATCTGAAGAGTTAAACCATAGAGTGCGAGAGAGTATGCCGGAGCCAGAACTTGCGTTTGATTCCGTTCGTTCACCAGATCTGACGGTCGGCAAGTATCTCAGTTTGCTTGATCTGGCACATCTGGGGCTTAGTCAGCGCCCGATAGAGGCTCTTGTCCCCAGGCTGGCACTCCGCCTGCATCATATTGCAAATTTTGACGTTGTCACATTGGGTGTTTACGACCCAAGTGTGGAAAGTATCCGCCTAAGCGCTTGCAAGGTGGGTGATGCGGAGAGGAGATGCGAATGCCTTCCCGTGCACGCTTGTGTAAACGGATCGGTATGGAAAAATCAGCGATCCCTGCTTGTCCAAGATTTGAGCATCGAAGCCAAGTTGCCCGTTTTCCTAGAGTCCCTTCGTCGACTCGGCGTTCGTACATACTATGTCTTTCCCTTGACTACAAATCATCACAAACTGGGAGCAATAGGGTTTGGCAGTTTGAATGTCATTCCCAAGACGGCTGCGATCATTGAGTTCTTGCGCCGAGCGGCCGCGATAGTCGCTCAGCTCCTGGACACCACGCCTGCAGCCGATGGGCCCATGGCGACGACGGATTGCGCCCAAGCTCCCCCGGCCGCGGCACCAAGGCCCAAACCAGAACGCCGGGATTTTGACCTGCGGGATTACGCGAATCGCGACGACGCGTTCCATGAAATGGTAGGGGATAGCGATCCTCTACAAGAAGTACTACGACAAGTGAGGACGGTAGCTGCAACTAACGCGACGGTGCTGCTGCTCGGCGAGACAGGCACCGGTAAGGAGTTGATAGCACGCGCCATTCATCGACTCAGCCCACAAGCCGCTAGCAAGTTTGTTAGCATCAACTGTACTGCGATTCCGACAGAGTTGCTGGAAAGCGAGCTATTCGGTCACGAAAAAGGAGCCTTCACTGGAGCGATCAATAGGCGCATCGGTCGGTTGGAACAAGCTGACAGAGGAACTCTGCTATTGGATGAGGTAGGGGATCTTCCTGGCCTAATTCAGCCGAAGCTGCTGCGGGTACTGCAGGACAAGGAATTCGAGAGGCTGGGCGGTAACCAGACCGTAAAAGTCGATGTTCGGTTGATCGCTGCCACAAACCAGGACTTGCGTCGGAGCATCGCCGAGGGTCGCTTCCGCGAGGATCTATTTTATAGACTTAATGTCTTTCCGATTTACGTTCCCCCTCTTCGAGAGAGAAAAAGCGACATTCCTGCACTTGTGCGCTACTTCGTATCCAGATACGCAACTGAAGCGAAGAAGTCGATTGCCACTATTCCCGCCGAAGCTATGGATGCTCTTCTGAATTGGGGCTGGCCGGGGAACATCAGAGAATTGCAAAACCTGGTTCAGCGCTGCGTGATTTTAACCACCTCGCCGGTCTTGATGGTTCCACTTGGGGAACTGACAAGTAGCGCGAAGCCATCTTTTGGCAAGGTGTCCCCAGAGGTCGAGCGCGAGCTTATTCTTCAAGTTTTGAAAGAGGCGCGCGGAGTGATAGGTGGTCCATCGGGTGCAGCCAATCGCCTGGGGATGAAACGCCCGACCCTCTACTCGAAAATAAAAAAACTTAATATTAGTCCCGTTGAGTTCCAGGACTAGTTGCGACTGTGCATAGCAATACCGGGCCTCTTCGGTGTTCGTAAACCTGTAGTGGCACACATCGACGAAAAGCAAGCGCTACCTGGAATCGAGCCCGGGTTTAACGATTAAAATCTTGCTACGAAGCTAATGCACCTCAGTGAGTTACAGTGTACCGCCTTGTGTACCACAAGCGAAACTCCAATTGCCGATCGATGGATCCAGCGAAATGGTCTTGCCGTCAAAAATGAGCTTCCAGTCCGTGGGCCGGATCGGCGTTACGACCCTGTTTCCGCACCCGCAGCAACAGAGATGCGAGGCCGTTGTAAACCGTATCGAAACGTAAATCGTCCCCTGCTCCAGGTCATCCGGGATGAATTCGACGAATTCGTGCTTGAGGACGATCTCCCGAGTCATTGCGGCCGGTCCTCGTTGAGGAACAGGTTGGTGTCGATACCGAACTGGCTGTGTTGCTCGGATTTGAGATCGCGGTAAAAGCCGAAGAGTTTTTTCCATTTGATGACGGCGAGAGCAGCATTCAGCGCGTTGAGATCGGCAATCTGGATGTTGCGGTCGTAGTCATCGGCACCTGGAGCTCCGCGAAAGACACCCTACTTCTGAAATGGTCGCGCATCTGCGATGTGCTGGTGGTGACTCTCACAATGCCGCCTAGAGCGTCGTCATTCAACTGGATGCCCATGCCCACGTCGATGAAAGGAATATTGAACTCTTCGAGCTTCTCGACGATCAGTTTCTTGGGAGCGCCCTTGTCAAGGCAGAGAAAAACGAAATCCATGCCGCGCAGTTCCTCTACATTGCTGGCATCGAGATAGGCAGGATGATTGACAATGCCCCGCCGCATCTTCGAGTACAGGTTCTTGAAATAGGTCGCCTTGGGCAGCTTCGCTCTTAGATCATCGCCCGAGGCCGGCCCGGCGATCTTTCTCGCCTCCTGGCGGAGGCCCCAGGCCTAACTAACTTCCGTGTCCAGTTCTACTGGGGTGCACTACACGGGCAACCATATCCACACTCGGCTACGACGCGAAGTTTAGCGCCCTGAGATTTGTATTTGGAAACGTCAGAAGCTAGTTGCTCCTCGTAGGTGCCCATCTGTGGCGCAACTTTTGTTGTCCTAGTCCTCATGTGGATTCAACAACTGTAAAAAAGCTTATCGCAACCATGTAGTTGACGAAAGCCGATTTCACCAACTGAGAATTGCTGGCGCTTTGCTGTGGTTACTTTCCAAGAATAATCCTGCTCAGGCTCAAATTCCCACACCCCTGATGCTCAAATGTGAGGAGCCCGATGCGGGGACTCGCAGGATTGCCGCAGATGCCCCAGTCTTTGGAAGCGGAGCCGCTCAGGGTATGGAACCACTTGCACCCGCCGACCTGTGCGGGACGATTCGGATCGTGACCATAGTGCGGTTCAGGGCAAAGTCGCAAGCATCTAACTTAAGTGTGACCCTACAGACACAAAATGAGGAGGCTCGTATCATGTACAACATCGAGCGTGGCAAAACTGGTGGCGTCCTTTTAAAATGCAAACGGTGCGCTCACACTGAGCGGGTCAACGAGTTTGATGACAGGCAAGGGAGTCGTCGCACGCAGGCGGCACGAGCAATGCAGAATCACTCCCGCGAGAAGCACGGTGCAGGATCGGTGCTCAAGCCGATGCCGGCGAACTACGGAGTCATGGAGCAGTGGTGACAAGGCCGACACCACCGCGCTTTCCGACAATGCAGCGACCGACCTCGGCAATGCGCCAATTACTTGTACATCTTTTTTCCATCGGTAGTGGGTGGTAGCGAACGCATGCATACGCTGGAGCGGTCGGTGGCTGTCATTCGCGTGCGCAGTCCGTAAGTTCGACGTCGCCCAGCCTCCGCTGGCATAATTTACAGAGTTGCTCGTGCGTTAGCTCGGACATGGTTAGAAGTCTGTACTCCCCCTGCCGAGCAGCCAATCCCCGTCACACAGAAGGACACCATCCGCTCCAAAACCCGCACCCACTGCCGCAAGTCACTCCACTCCGTATACAATTAGTTCGCATCAAAATACCCGAGGGGGTAACAATGTCGAATTTAGATAATGCATTGCGGGAGCTTCGCGAGAAGCGCAGCCACGCACAGGTGGAAATTGAGAAGTTAAACCAAATAATTCTTGGGATCGAATCCTTGAACGGTACAGGAGCAACGCCCAGCAAGGCAACGAAAGCTAAGCACACTCTATCGGCTTCCGCTCGTAGGAGAATCAGCTTGGCGCAAAAAGCCCGATGGGCGTCTGTGCGGAAGAAATCGCGGCCAACGGTGGTGGCGAAAATGGGATCAGCTCCGGCAAAGCGCACCATGTCGGCGACAGCCCGACGAAAGATCGCGACGGCACAAAAGGCAAGGTGGGCGAAGATACGGGCCGCGGACAAGAAGGCGGCGTAGTGCCTTGGGGAGCCTTTGGGTTTGGGCGCTGGTGAGCAAGATGATCGGCNNAGTTGCAGGAAGAGAACCTGCGATTGAAGCAGTTAGTGGCAGAGCTGACGCTGGATAAGGCGATGCTTCAGGACGTGCTCTCAAAAAAATGGTAAAGCCTTCACGGCGTGGACCGATGGTGGATCAGCTGGCAAGTACTTACCAGGTCGGTGAGCGACATGCGTGCCGGGTTCTATGCGTGGCAAGAGCCACGTATCGTTATCGCAGCCATTTGGATCCACGGACTGAGTTGCGGATGCGCATCCGCGAAATCGCTCAGTCAAGAGTGCGCTACGGGTACCCCAAAGCCATTGACACGTCATCTTCCCCTAGGATGAGGCGAAAACGTGGTATTACAAATGGTGAATGGAACTGGTGACTGTTGTCGTTTTGTCGATAGTGACAGTAGCGTTTCAGGGCACACGTTCAGCACTCACCATCCTAGAAGAAGGCTGCATATGACGGAGGACCGTATACAGTTGATCAGCCATCAGGGCAAACAGATTCTAACGGTCGACCTGTCAAACTGCTCGGCTCCTCGAGTCGAAAAGATTTTACGAGAAGCCCCTGAGGTTGTCGCTACCTACCCGCTAGAGGCAACGATTACGCGGCTCCGGGCAGCTACAGCTGGCCAACGATTACTACACCAAGGCATTTCAATTGCGAGATCATGCCAGCGAGCGGGAAAGGCCGCTAAGCGCAGACGTATCAGGAGGAGATAGACAACTACCCGCGGGAACCCAAACCGTACGCCAATTTGGGCATGGTCTACGGCCAACTTGGACAGTATGAGAAAGCGGCGGGGAGCACCAAGCAAGCGATCCCCCTTGCACCGAACAATGTGTCTTCGTACGTAAGTCTGGTCAAATATAACCTCGCCTTGCAGCGCTTCGTCGAAGCCCGGCAGATCATCCGCGGGGCGCAGCTGCGAAAACTGGATGATTTCGAACTCCATAGTGCTCTTTATGCTCTTGCCTTTGTCGGCGCGGACGTCGATGCGATGACGGAACAGCAACAGTTGTTGGAGGGTAAGCCCGACTATGAAAACTACGGACTGGCGCTCGCGTCCGACACCAAAGCCTATGGAGGTCGTCTTGCCGAGGCACAGGAACTGACCAAGTGGGCTGTGGACTCCGCTATCCGGGCGGACGACAAGGAAACTGGGGCAACATGGCAGGCCAATGCCCCTCTGCAGCAAGCGGCATACGGAAATGCCGCAGAAGCCCGCCGGTCAGCGCAAAGGGCTTTGAGTCTTGCTCCGGCGAGTCGGGGCCCAAAGGTCGAAGCCGCGCTCGCGTTTGCTATGTCGGGCGACACAGCGCGAGCCGAGTCCCTGGCTAAAGACTTGGGAAAACGCTTCCCCCTGAACACGCAACTGCAGTCACTCTGGGTGTCCGCGATTCAGGCGCAATTGGCGCTGGACAATAAGAATCCAACGCTCGCCCTGAATGATCAGCGAGCTGCTTCCCCTCTCGAAATGGGACAAATTGATACCTAGGGATCAGAGATCAAGTAGTGGATCGCGTGGTCGCAGCACTTTGTTGCGACCGTTTGGGCGAATGGCCGCGGCATTTTGATTGGAACGTAGCTCAGGCCGACTTTCGTCGTTCAACAGGGGCGATCAATCTCCACCTGCCCTCATTGATCCTGACCTCGTCCCGTTTCAGCATCTCGGTGAGAGCCTCGCGCACGTTCGCATCGCTGGCCCCGCGCTCAACTGTTCTCAGGTAAATCTCCGAGAAGCGGCTACCGGGCTGTTCTCGAAGCTCTTTACGGACGTGATTCATAACATCCTTCATATCCATTGAAACAGAACTTCTTTCCTTTACGCGTAGCATCAGAAGACTACGTGTCTGTGGGAAACTGGCGCTTTGGCAGATAGAAGTCGTCCAGATCGAGGTCGAGAATGTCACTGCTGTCAATGAACATATCGTGCCATACGAAATCGTCTTTAAGGGGGAAGACAGTGGGCAATCGTTTCTGCGGGTGCTTAGCCGGATCGTTGGTGTGGTGAAGAAGGTATGGTGCGGGCGTCATGACTAAGAAGCCTTCTTTCGTTCTTTAAGCAATCGCCACTTGCCATTCGTAGTAGCGACTTCGTCCCGCTTCAGCAATTCATAGAGAGCGTTGTGAACCTGAGTGCTGGTCACTTTGCTTTCGATCACTCGATAGCAAATCTCAGAAGAGTGGCTGTTGGGCCGCTCTCGAATGTCGGCGCGAACACGCTCCATCACTTCCTTCATATCCATCGCACGATTCCTTCTTTGAAAAAGCGGCGGTGCAGCCCAAACCCCTCCGGAGAGGAGCGACCTGCACCGCGCTAACCGCAAGTCGTCTCGGCCATATTTTCTTTACTCCAAAGCGGGCGAAAAATCTCTTTCGGAAACGGGGCCCATGCAAGCCTGTAAGATGCCGAGCTCCAGTTACGGGACAGAACCCACCAGTGCGGAGGTGGTTACCGATTCTGAGATGCAATTGGACGCGTGAGCGAACAACACGCACGCATCGGACGGTGAAACCAGCTCAACCGTCGGCATCCAAAGTATTCCGATGAGGTTGAGTCCGGAATGGCTTCCGGAGATCGTGCAATTCGTCTTCCACTTGTTGCCGACCTGTAAGTGATAGGAGCTACGAGGCTGGCATGTAGCAGGTACACGCCAATTGTGTCGAACAAGTG
>PMSZ01000278.1 GCA_003168235.1 Acidobacteriaceae bacterium | reverse complement strand
TTTTCGACGATGCGGTAGTGCGAAATGGTCTCGCCGATCATTTAGTTTGGCTTTGGACGTGTCATTCGACACTGGCCACGGAATTCTTACTCCTCGTCCAGATACTCCTCGGGAACGTCGTCTTCGGACACTTCATGAGTATGCACTTCTCTCCCGTCGTGTTCGTCGGCGTCTTCGACGCCTGACACCACTCCCGCTTCGAACGCGTTTCCTTCTTCCAGCAATTCGTCAACGCTCTCCGAATCCGCGCTTTCGACGTTTGACAAGCCCTGCAAATCTCCCGATTCTTCGGCGGAACGCCGTCCCGGTCGATCAACAGGGAATTCCGCCTCGGTCCGTCGCTGCTTCTTCCCGCTCGCCGCTTTCTTCCGCACGACCTTCTTTGCAGCCGCGCGTTTCTTCGGGATGATCCGCTTCTTCGCCGGCTTCTTCGGAGCCTTCTTTTTCGACACCGCCTTCTTAACAGCCTTTACCTTGCGCGCGGCAGTTTTCTTGGACTTTTTCGTTTTCTTCGCAGATTTTCTTTTGGTAGCCATGCGCGAAGTCTAGCACTGCTCCTCGCCGGCAGCCAAACCGGCCGATCATAAGTTTCCTTCACCTTGCGGCCACAAGAAAAAATCCGGCTTCGACTCTCCAGCATCGAAATCGCATGGAAGAAAAGAAAAATGGGGGAAAAATGGAGGAAAAGATGAACACTACTAAATCCATTACCGGGCACGCATCGCATCTCGCCAAAAGCGCTGGCGAATTTCTCATCGGAAACGATCTTCGCGTTACGCGCCTTGGCTTCGGCGCCATGCGCATCACCGGAGACGGGGTCTGGGGTGAGCCCGCCGACCGCGCCGAGGCCATTCGCGTCTTGCGGCGGGCCGTCGAGTTGGGAATCAATTTCATCGATACCGCTGATTCTTATGGTCCGCACGTCAGTGAAGAAATCATCGCCCAAGCCTTGCATCCCTATCCGGCCAACCTGGTCATCGCAACCAAGGCCGGTTTTGATCGCCCAGGTCCCAATCGATGGGTTGAAAACGGAAAGCCCGAGCACTTGAGATCGGCCTGTGACGGCAGCCTGCGCCGCTTGCGCCTCGACCGTATCGATCTTTATCAGTTGCACCGCATCGACCCAAAAGTTCCCGCTGAAGATCAGCTTGGCACCCTCAAAGATCTTCAGGCGCAGGGAAAAATCAAGCACATCGGTTTATCGGAAGTGAGTGTGAAGCAGATTCGAGATGCGCAAACGATCGTTCCCATTGTCAGCGTCCAGAATCGCTACAGCGTCGCCGACCGCGGATCGGAAGACGTTCTCGAGTATTGCGAGCAGCAGAAGATGGCCTTCATTCCCTGGTTCCCGCTGGCCGCCGGCAAAGTATCCGGTGCAGACAGCCCTCTTCGTAGCCTGGCGGCGCAATGGAAGGTTTCACCCTCGCAGGTGGCGCTCGCTTGGCTTCTGGCGCGGTCTCCGGTCATGCTGCCCATCCCCGGGACTTCCAAAGTAGAACACCTCGAAGAAAATGGGGCAGCGGCTGATTTGCACATCGACACCAGCAAAATGAAAGTGCTCGACCGTGTGGCTCTCGCCAGCTAGCTCAGAAGTTAGCTCAGACGAAACCACGCCGATTCGAGAGAACGTCAGACATATCGTCGTCAGAATTCAAAGTGCTGCCCTCCCGCCAGCGCAGGGCTTGATTATGTCCAGCGCCTGAGCGATCATGGTCAACCGCACCCAGATCGACTGCCCGTGTAGAATGCCTCGACCTGAGCATTTGGCGCGGGCGATGCGGAGATTGCTATCCCGATTGCGATGGCAAGCCATGTATCCCGAGGTGGAAGATGCACTCTCTATCGAAATACAAGGTCGTAATCGGAGTAGTGCTTTGCTTGATCGTGGCCGGCCTGATCGTCGCCGCCGTGCTTCCGTCAAAACATGCGTCGGGAGCACAGGCGGGCACCCCGGTGGTCGAAGTCTTGCAGGTCGAGCAGAAGGACGTTCCGATTTACGGAGAGTGGATCGGCACTCTCGACGGACTCGTCAACGCCGACGTCAGAGCGCAGGTTTCAGGTTACTTGCTGGAGCAGGGCTATCAAGAGGGCGCGTCGGTCAAGAAGGGTCAGCTTCTGTTCCAGATCGATCCACGCCCGTTTCAAGCCTCGCTTGACCAGGCAGACGGACAATTAGCGCAAGCGAAGGCGCAACTCTCCAACGCCGAAGCCGTCCAGCGTCGAACCGAACTTGACGTCAACCGTTACACGCCATTGGCAAAAGAGCAGGCCGCCAGCCAGCAGGATCTCGACAACGCCGTCCAGAACAACCTCGCCGCCAAAGCCACTGTGGAAACAGCCAGGGCGCTAATTCAGACCTCCGCGGCCACGGTTGAGACTGCGAAGATCAATCTCGGCTTCACCCGCCTGGTTGCCCCCATCGACGGCATCGCCGGACAGGCCCTGCTTCAGGTAGGCGCTCTGGTCAATCCCAGCAGCGGCCCGGTGACCTCAGTTTCCACCGTCGATCCCATCAAGGTTTATTTCACCGTCAGCGAGCCCCAGTATCTCGCATGGCGCCGTCGCTTTCCCAGCGAACAAAGCCGTCTTGAGGCCGACAAGAACCTGCGCCTCCAACTCACCTTGGCCGATGGTTCTATCTATCCGCACGACGGAACTTTTTATTTTGCCGACCGCCAGGTCAATGAGAGCACTGGAGCAATCCGAATTGCCGGACTGTTCCCGAATCCCGGAAACATTCTTCGGCCCGGAGGTTACGCCAAAGTGCGTGCCGTCATCCGTCTGCAGCCGAACGCGCTGCTGGTTCCGCAGCGCGCCGTGTCGGAGCTTCAAGGCGGATACCAGGTTGCCGTCGTCGATGGCGACAACAAAGTCACCATTCGGACCGTCACCGTCGGCGATCGTGTCGGCAATCAGTGGGTGATCGCGGACGGTCTTAACCCCGGCGATCGGATCGTCGCGGAAGGAGTTCAGAAGGTCCGCACCGGCGCTCATGTGATCCCCAAGCCGTATGCTGGCGGGACGAAGGGGAATTAGTCCGATGTCAAAATTCTTCATCAATCGCCCCATCGTCGCCATGGTGATCTCGATCGTCATGGTTCTGGTCGGCGGTCTCACCGTCCTGACTCTGCCGGTCGCGCAGTTTCCCAACATCACTCCGCCTGAGATTCAGATTCTTGCCACCTACGTCGGCGCCGACGCGCAAACGCTGGAACAAGCCGTTGCCACGCCCATCGAGCAGCAGATTAATGGCGTGGACAACATGAACTACATGTATTCGCTCAACGCCACCGGCAACTCAACCGCCAGCGTGATTGTCGACTTCGATGTAAAAACCGACCCCAACACCGATTTCATTCTTACCCAGGCCCGTGAAACGCAGGCCGCTTCCCAGCTTCCCGCCGACGTCACCAACTACGGAATTACCGTTCGAAAATCGGTGACCGCTCCGCTCATGTGGGTTGCACTCTACTCGCCGCACGGAACCTACGATGCCAAGTTTCTGGCGAACTACGCTTATATCAACATCACCGATCCCATTCTTCGTTCGCCGGGTATCGGCAACATTCAGGTATTCGGCGCAGGCCAATATGCCATGCGGCTTTGGGTCAAGCCCGACACCTTGGCCAAACTCGGCATCACGGTCCCGGAAATCGTCAACGCCATTCAAGCGCAAAATACCGTGAACCCGGCCGGCAAAGCAGGCGGAGAGCCCGCTCCCAAAGGCCAGGAATTTACTTACACCGTGCTCGCCCAGGGACGCCTGATCTCGCCCGAAGAATTCGGCAGCATCGTGGTTCGCGAAACTCCCGATGGCGGAATCGTCCGCGTCCGCGATCTGGCCCGCATCGAACTCGGCTCGCAGGACTACAGCGTCATCGGCCGCTTTAACGGAAAACCAGGCGCCATCATTGCCGCCTACCAGTTACCCGGCTCGAACGCGGTCGATGCCGCTGCCGGGGTCAAGAAGCTGATGGCGCAAATGAAACAGCGCTTCCCCGACGACATGGACTTCGCGGTTTCTCTCGATACCACTCTTTCGGTCACGGAAGGCATCAAGGAAATCGTCAAGACACTCATCATCGCGCTCGCCTTGGTCATTCTCGTCGTCTACCTGTTCTTGCAGAGCTGGCGTTCCACCCTGATTCCACTCCTGGCCGTGCCCGTCTCCTTGATCGGAACTTTCATCTTCTTCCCGCTCTTCGGTTTCTCCGTCAACACGCTTTCGCTCTTCGGACTGGTGCTGGCGATCGGCCTCGTCGTCGATGATGCCATCGTCGTGGTCGAAGGCGTGGAGCGCCACATCGAAGAAGGTCTCAGCCCCAAAGATGCGGCTCTAAAAGCGATGGAGGAACTCTCCGGCCCGGTCGTCGGTATCGCGTTGGTTCTCTCCGCCGTATTTGTGCCCACCGCCTTCATTCCCGGAATCACCGGCAGACTCTATCAGCAGTTCGCCGTCACCATTGCCATTTCCGTTATTCTCTCTGCCTTCAACGCTCTCACCCTCAGCCCGGCCCTGGCCGCGCTGCTTCTACGCCCGAAAGAGCCGAGCCGCGGCCTGTTACAGAGGTTCTTCGATTGGTTTAATCGCCGCTTCGAGCAGGCCACCGATGGCTATGTTCGCTGGAGTGGGGTGCTCGTCCGAAAAACTGCCGTGGTGCTGGTACTGCTGTTGGCCTTTTGCATTGCAGCGGGTTTCTTCGCGCATCTCGTGCCCTCGAGCTTCCTTCCCGATGAAGATCAGGGCTACGCCTACATCAATCTGCAGCTGCCGAACGGGGCTTCACTCGAACGCACCACCGCCGTCGCTGCCGACATTGAAAAAATCATTGCCGATACTCCCGGCGTTCGATACTCCACCAGCGTCGTCGGCTTCAGTTTGCTGAGTTTTGTCCGCACCAGCTACAACGCGTTCTTTGCCGTCACCTTGAAGCCCTGGGATCAGCGCACTAAGCCGGGAGAACAATTTCAGGCGATCAAGGCGCACCTCAACCGCGAGTTGAGCAAACTGCCCCAGGGAATTGCTTTCGCTTTCTCCCCGCCTGCCATTCCCGGCGTCGGCACTTCCGGCGGCTTCACCTTCATCCTTGAAGACCGTTCCGGCGCCGACATTCCATTCCTCTCCAGGAACCTCGCCACTTTTCTCGACGCCGCTCGCAAGCGCCCGGAAATCGCCAGCCTTAGCACAACGTTCTTGCCCAGCGTCCCGCAGGAATTTGTTGACGTCAACCGCGACAAGGTCCTGAAGCAAGGCGTGAACCTCAACGATGTCTACCGCACCATCCAGGCCTTCATGGGCGGATACTTCATTAACTATTTCAATCGCTTCGGCCGCCAGTGGCAGGTTTATATCGAGGCTGAGGGCGAGGACCGCGCTCGCGCGGAAAACGTCGGACAATTTTATGTCCGCAATAATAAAGGCGAGAACGTCCCGCTCGCCACGCTCACAACCGTCAAGCCGCGGTTTGGTCCGGAATTCACCATGCGCTTCGATGAATATCGCTGCGCCCAGATCAACGGCAGCGCCGCGCCCGGCTTTAGCGCCGACCAGGCTACCGCTGCGCTCGAAGCGGTTTTCGCGCAAACCATGCCGCGCGAAATGGGATACGACTATATGGGCATGTCCTATCAGGAAAAGAAGGCGCAGGAGGGCGTTCCGACGTGGGCGATATTCTCATTCTCGCTGCTGTTCGTGTTCCTGATACTCGCGGCCTTGTACGAGAGTTGGACGCTGCCGTTCAGCGTATTACTGAGCACTCCGGTGGCGTTGTTTGGGGCTTTCACTGTTTTGTGGCTGCGGCGCTGGGTTATGAGCCTGTTCCTGCCGCAATACATGATTCAGATTGAGAGCGACGTTTATTCGCAGATCGGATTGGTGATGTTAATCGGCCTGGCGGCGAAGAACGCGAT
>PMSZ01000280.1 GCA_003168235.1 Acidobacteriaceae bacterium | reverse complement strand
CACTTCGCCGACATCCATGACCTGCGGATAAACCATCTGCGGATAGACCTGGTGAAGCCGTTCGTGCCATCCGCTCCAGAATTGGCGCGTGGAATAGGGAAACGTATCCAAGCGGAATCCATCCAGCTGCGCTATCTCTACCCACCACATCGCATTCTGCGCCAGGTAGAGACCAAGCTCAGGATCATCGGGATTCAGATCGGGCAACTTGTTCGCGAACCAGCCGTCGAGCGTGTTGAGATACTCGCGCGGCGAAGCGTGTGGGTCGACGAGCCCTTTGAAAGTATAGGCGGGTTCCAGATGGTGAGCGGGCGTGCCGTGAAACCACGTGGGTGTCGGCGGGTCATTGACCCAGGGATGATTCGGGCCCGTGTGATTGACCACGTAGTCTATGAGCACCTTCATTCCCAGGCGGTGAGCATCGGCGACCAGCGCCTGGTATTCCTGCATCGATCCCATGTGATCGTCGAGCGCGTAGAAATCTACGACGTGGTAGCCGTGGTAGTCCGAATCAGTGTTCTTCCAGACGGGAGTGAGCCATAGCGTGGTCACGCCGAGGTCGTGCAAATATCCGAGATGCTCGCGAATGCCGCGCAGGTCACCGCCGTGATACGCCCTGGGCTGACTGGGGTCATACGCGCCGGTCGAGCCCGGAGGACGGTCGTTGGATGGATCAGCGTCCGCAAAGCGGTCGGGCATGATGAGGTAGATAACGTCGTCGCGAGAAAAGCCCTCGAAGTGTCCGCCGGAGTCTCCGCCGATGTGTCCGCGAGGATCTGCACGAGCCAGGAGGGGCAGTTGCACGACCGTAGTTCCTGCCGAAGTGATCAGCCGCAAAGGCACGGTTCCCGACTGCAGATCGAAACTCAGTTGGAGGTGGACGAAGAGATAATGTCCATTACTGGAAGCTTCCGCGCCAACCACGGTTACACCCTTCGCAGAGCTCTCCACCCGGGCGGCATTCAGATTTTCACCTGTCAGCAGAAGCGTAAGTTCGGGCGTGTAGTTCACCCACCAGTTGGGAGGATCGATTTTGCGGACTGCGGGAATTTGCCTCGACCTGGCATCCGACTGCGCGCCTGCCGGCAGCGTGAGCAGGCATGACAGGATCACACAGAACACGATCAGCGACAGCGCAATCGTTCGTTTGTTTTGCATGGCAGTCACCGATGGCCCAGCTTGAAACAGACCAGCCCAATAGGGCGGAGCACCCAGATCAAGAAAGGAGAGCCGAGAGAATATCCTGCTTCCCTGGGCGCATCGGGAGGGGCTTGAGCAGTACACTCAAGCGCCATCCCTGCGCTGCGGGTTAGAAGGATATACGCATTGCGAGTTCGAGCTCCCGGTTAGTGGGCGCGAGCCGAGGCGAAGTCAGCTGGCCGAAGTCGCCGTTGGTGTAGTTGCCGTCCGGGTTCTGGAACTGGGGTGTGTTGGTCAGGTTATAGACCTGGGCACGCACTTCCGCCTTTACCCGTTGGGTCACGCTGAATGTCTTGGTGACCGAAGTGTCCCACGTGAATGTTCCGGGGCCAGGAAAGGCGTTTCTGGGAAGAGTGCCGACGAGCCCAGCAGGAGCGCTGAACGCTCCCGGCGAACAGGCGAGCCAGACAAAGGCAGAGATGCCGGTCCTGCATCCACCGTGATAATCAGGTCGGCCATTCTGCCCATTCGCGGTGTTCGGGGCGCCGCTGATGTCGATCGGGGTTCCGGTGGCACGCACAATCACATTGTTCCATTGCCAGCCGCCAACAATGTAGTCAGCCGTCTTCGGCATATCGCCGCCGAAGCGTCTTCCACGTCCGAACGGCAGTTCATAGATGGCGCTGGCCGCAAACAGCTGACGCTGATCGTCGTTCGAGTTGCCGTATTGGTAGTGCAAAAGGGGCGTACCATTCGGCCCCACCACAATGCCGCCGGGCCCACCAAGCGCGGAGGCGGCGTTATCCAGCGTGTGCGACCAGGTATAAGCCACCGTGCCCGTGAGTCCATTGCTCAGCCTGCGATTCAGCTTGGTCTGGAGACCGTTGTAGTTCCCGCTGCCGATCATCGCATACTCGCCGATGGTCCCGACACCGCTCGAGTTGATGGCACCCCCAACCGGGAACCAACTGGTCGCAGGTCCCGCCGAATAAGGCGCAAGGATGTTCTCATTGGCGTTGAAGGGCGTGGCGATATTTGACATATGCGTCCCAACGTATGCCAGGTTGAACGACGTCTTGCTATCGACGGCCTGCTCGATCTGCACGTTCCATTGCTGGATGTGCGAGTTCGGGCTGTTCTTCGGCCAGTAAATCACGTTGTCCGTATTGTTCACGGCGTCCGGGCTGATGCCGACTTTAGGCGGCAGAGCTCCAGTCGCTCCGACCGGATTGAGGCTTCCATTTGCGGCTGCGCCGCTGAGCGTGAAGCGATAGCCAGTCCCGCAGGTCGCCGTAGTGGGACACGCGTAGAAGGTCTGGGTGCCATTGAAGTCGGGGTTCTCCGAAAGTTCGTTAGCGACGCCCCCGCGGTCGAGGTAATAGAACAACCCATAGCCGCCGCGCAGCACTGTTTTGCCCTTGCCAAACAGATCATAGGCGAATCCGAGGCGAGGGCCGAAGTTGTGCTTCGGCGTATTGATTAGAGAGAGGTTATATCCGCCGGCTGCAGCCGCGGCTGTTCCGGCCTCGACCAGTTCCCCCGTCGCAGGGTCGAAGTTGGACATATTATTGCTGGCTTCTTTCGGCCAAGTGAACAGGTCGTACCGCACGCCAAGGTTCAACGTCAGCCGGCGGTTCACGCGAAAATCGTCTTGGGCGAAGAATCCGTTCTCCCAGCTGCGCGTGTTGTATAACCCATGAAACCCACCCACCGTGTAGGCGCCCATGAAACCAGCCAACAACTCAGAATCTTCAAACCCGGTAAAAGTTCCGTGGTGCGAGGTAGTAGTTGGGTACGCGCCAAAACTGCCATCGTCGATCCAGAAGTAGCCTTTGGCATCATTGCCTTGGGTCCAATTAACATCGCGATGCATAATGCTGGCGCCAAATTTGAAAACATGCCTTCCTTTTGTCCAAGTCACCGCATCGGTGAACTGATGGGACGGCTCTACCACGAGGTAGGGGCCACCATCTCCCACGTAGGATATGTTTCCGTACCACCCGCCGATGATGGGATAGCCACCCAGCAACGGGTTAGTATTGGCATTGGCAATCCCAATAGCAGCGGCCATCGCAGTCCCAAATCCGGGCTGCTGGTACCCGTAAATCGGACGCGTGTAGCCATAGTGGAATTCATTGAGAATGTTGGAGCTGATGATATGCGTCTCGCCCACGGCGACCTGACGCGGATGTTGCGGATTGGTGCCGCTACCGGAGGGCAGGAAGTGTTCGGGGTTGTTGGCCCCTACCAGATAGGGAGTGTTGACCAGGAAATCATCGCCCAGGCTATAGCGGCCGAAAATAGTGTCTTTGGAGGTAGCGTTAAAATCCACACGCGCATCGTAATCGTCCTGGTGAATGATGTTCTGCTGCGGTCCGGCGAAATTGTTGCTGTTCGTTAACAGATTCGCGCCGCTGATATTGGGATTTGGAAACTGGTTCAGATAGGCCAATCCCACGGTATTTTGGCTGGTAGTAGGAATCATGTTGATGTTCGGACCCGGCGCGTCGGCACCCGAATTCCAACCGAATGGTAGACATGTTTGCGGGTTGAAGACGTATCCTGCAGTGTAGGTGGTTCCGCTGACAACTGTGCTAAGAAAAGCGTTGGGCTGGGTGGCCATGGCAGCGCTGCACCCTGGCAACGCCGCGTCGGGCAAACTGGTAGCGCTTGTCGCCAGCATGCCGACTGGAGAAAGCAGTTCCGTGAAATTGCCGGTACGCTCCAGCGCCGTAGGCACCTTGTTTTGGGCAACACCGGCCGGTATGTCCTGACGCCAGCCCTGGTAGTCGAGGAAGGCGAACAGTTTGTTTTTCCAGATAGGTCCCCCCAGAGATGCGCCAAACTGATTTCGGCTCAACTCTGGAGGCTGGGTTTCGCTAAAGACGTTCGCGGCACCCTCCCTGGAGCGGTTAAACCAGTAGGCGGAGCCGTGAATAGCGTTCGTCCCGGACTTGGTGGCAACTTGGACTACCGCGCCGCCTGCGCGTCCAAACTCGGCCGGCGCAACGCTGGTGGTGGTCCTGAATTCTGCGATGTCTTCAACCGCTGGATATATGATCAGCGTGTTGACCATGGAGTCGTTGTTGTCGACCCCATCCAGCAAGTAGTTGTTGGCCTGCGGCCGCAGACCATTGACGGACAGTGAGGCGCCACCGGATTCGTAGTTGCGCCAAGTCTCGGCCGCCGCGTTCCCGAAGGCGATCCCGGATGCGTTATCCGCATAAGCGCCGCGGCTCACGCCCGGGGTCAACAGTGCGAGTTGGGTGAAGTTTCGTCCATTGAGTGGGAGTTCTACGACTTGACTCCCCTGAATCACCTCGCCGGTGCTCGAAGTGGCCGTATCCACCAGCGGCACCTCGCTGGTCACGTCCACAGTGGTGGAGGCCGAGCCAGGTTCCAGCTTCAAGCTGATCTCGAGCACTTGGTCGACTTCAAGGGTGACCTCCGCAGCTGCCGACTTAAAACCTTGCTGCTTCACCTCGACATGGTATTTTCCGATCGGCAAAGCATTGATGACGTACTCGCCCGTAGCACCCGTTGTGGCGGTTACCACGCGTCCCGTTGCGGCGTCGGTAACGGTAACAGTGGCGTTGGCTACGAAGGCTCCGGCGGGATCTGTGATGGTTCCGACGATACGTGCCGTGTCCGATTGTGCGAGCGCCACACCGGCTAGGTACAGCACAAGAACGAGAGCCGCGAAGAATTTGCGCTGCATGTTTCCTCCAAATGTTTTGGCTACTTCGGGAGGCGTTGGCTCCCTGAGCACACTAACCCCGCTGGTTGAAAACGTCTGCAAGTTTTGGTACAAAGTATTCCCGCCCGCACGTTTCACTAGGTTTTATACCGTTACGGGAGTAAAATCCCCGCTGTTGCACCAACATACAACCTCCGTTACGTCGGTGTTAGATGGCTGTCACACACACATTTGCGGCTGGGCCGGAACAGTTCTTCCAACAAATAGATAACATTATTAAAAGTCATAGCCTGCGCGGCTCCGAGTCCCTTTGCAAATTGCTGCAATATCTTGCAAAACAATCCCTTTATCATCCCGAAGCACCCTTGAAGGAATATCAGATTGCCACAGAAGTGTACGGGCGCCCCGCAGACTTCGATCCGCAGTCGGACTCGACCATCCGCGTGCAAGCCGGACGTCTTCGTCTGAAGTTGGCGGAGTACTATGCCGGGGAGGGAGTGGCGGATCCGTTTCTAGTGAAGATTCCAAAGGGAAGCTACCACCTCATCTTTGAGGCGCGACCTGTCGAGTCGACATTGCAACGGCAAGGCAGGTCTCCGCGGGAAGCGCTGTCGTCGCCGCGTGTTGTGGTCGCCTCGGTTCCGGCAGGCTGGCGGGTTGCCGTCATCTCGCTTCTGGCTGGACTTACCATCTCGCTGATCGTCTTGGGGAGTCTGCTGTGGGATCGCAAAATGCCCGAACCTGCGATGGCGGCGCCCAGCGCACCGCGGGCCACCGGTTCGCTGGCTTCATTTTGGAGACCCTTCACCTCCGGAGCCGAGGAGCCTTGGGTTATCTTCAGCAATGCCGCCTTTGTCGGACGGCCGGAAACCGGCATGCGTTACTACAATTCGAGTCAGGATTCGAAGAGCGCCGTCTACGACCACTACACCGGGGTGGGAGAAGTATTGGCCATCCACGCGCTCGACGATGCGTTCGGCACGTTGGGACGGCGGATACGGGTGAAGCGCGGGAGCTTGTTCACGCTCGACGACGTTCGAAATAACAACCTAATCTTTATCGGTTCTCCTTCAGAGAATCTTTCTTTGCTCGACATTCCGGGCACGCAGGATTTCGTTTTCCAAAGGGTAGCATCGGGTCCGCGGCAAGGTGATCTTGCGATCGTCAGCAAGCATCCAAAGCCGGGAGAGGCCACCAGCTACCTTGCCAGCCCATCGAACGTCACGTTGACGGAAGACTATTCGTTGGTCGGACTGGTGCCGGGTATAGGATCCGGCCGGTACGTGATGATTCTGGCGGGAACGACGACCTTCGGCACACAAGGCGCGGTGGAATTTGTTTGCCGTCCGGAGTCGGTGGGGAAACTGCTTCATGCCATTCCGGATTCTGGTACGGGATCGATCAAGCCTTTCGAAGCGCTGATCCGGGTGAAGATCGCTCGTGGAGTGCCAGTGGGAACCGATCTCGTCGCTGTGCGCCCCAGGTAAGGGCGGCTCAAACCGAGTCGTAAGCCTCAGTCGATAGTCGTTGGCAAGCAACCACCGATGACTGGTTTTCTTTGATTCATAATTTTGCCGCCACTGCATTACCCGGCAGCGAACTGCTTGGATGTCGCAGGTCGTACAAATCCTCCACGCGCTGCGTCAGTATCGCCGCCAGGATGAAGAAAACTCCGCCTGCGACCACTGCGGCAATCCGGTTGTCATTTAACAGATGACCCATGATCCAGCCGAATCCGAGCGATGCCGTGATCTCGGGAATTACGATGAAGAAGTTGAAGATGCCCATGTAGACTCCGGTCTTGCCGTGGGGGAGCGATCCGGCAAGGATTGAGTAGGGCATGGAGAGGGTGCTCGCCCAGGCGATCCCGACTCCGGTCATGGAGAGTAACAGTAGATACTTGTTGTGAATCACGGCCACCGACAGCAGACCGAGGCCGCCGCAGATCAGGCAAAAACTGTGCGTTGCTTTGCGTCCATATTGCCGGGCGAGCGCGGGCAGAACGAAGGAGCATCCGAAGCACACCAGCGAGTACATTCCGAAACAAACGCCTGCCCACTCCACTCCCACGGAATATAGAGGAGAGTTTGTATCGGATGCGCCGAACACATTGCGCGCCACTGCCACCGGAAAATAAAGCCACATGCAGAACAATCCCAGCCATGTATAAATCTGAACCCAGGCGAGTTGCCGCATGGTGCGAGGCATTTCTCGGATTGACGTCAGAATTTCGCGGGCGCTCACTCCGATGCCTTTGTGTTCGGTCTTTTCTTTCTGAAATTCTGCCAGATTCTCCGGCGGGTATTCCTTCGTGGTGAAAATGGTCCACAGCACAGCACCCAGAAATGCCGCGGCGCCAATGTAAAACGAAAGTCGCACGGTGAACGGAATCGTCCCAGCGGTTCTGGTACCCGACATGTGAAACACATTGGTCAACAGGTACGGCAGCGCCGAGGCGATCACAGCGCCAAGTCCGATGAAGAGACTCTGCATGGCAAAACCGCGAGTGCGCTGAAATTCCGGCAGCAGGTCAGCCACAAACGCACGAAAGGGTTCCATGCTGATGTTGATGCTGGCATCGAGAATCCACAATAGGCCCGCTGCCATCCAGAGAGCGGAACTGCGCGGCATTAGGATGAGTGCCATCGAGCTCAGAAGCGCGCCGGTTAGAAAATAGGGACGACGACGGCCCAGAGGGCCCCAGGTGCGGTCGCTGGCGTGCCCGATGATGGGCTGCACGATCAATCCGGTCAGCGGCGCGGCCAGCCACAGAATCGGAATCTGATCGGCCCGCGCGCCCAGGTATTCATAGATGGCGCTCATGTTCGCCATCTGCAGTCCCCAGCCAAACTGGATGCCGAGGAAACCAAAGCTCATGTTCCAAATCTGCCAGAAGGTTCGTGGTGGCTTATCCATACATTTTCTACTAACGACTCTCTTACCTCGATTTTCCTGACGACGCTTTTTCTTGTCGCTGCTTTTCTCAACGATCGTACAGCGTCACCAAGCTTCGAAGTCTCGCGCTCAACTCACCGTTCAACGCCCCCGGACGATAACGCCATTTCCAGTTTCCGCTGACTGTGCCGGGAAGATTCATGCGCGCCGCGCTCCCCAGACCCAGCACATCCTGCAACGGGACAATCGCGACGTCCGCGACCGACGCCAGGACTGCCCGGATCATGACCCAGTTGATATCGGAGTCGTCACGGAAGTTGAGATACGAGCGCGCGAAGTCGCGCTCTTTGCGGACATCCTCCGGAGTGCGTGTACTGTCGCCGGCACCGGAACTCGACCACCAGCCCACGGTCGTGTCATTGTCGTGCCCGCCGGTGTAGGCGACCAGATCGCGACTGTAATTATGCGGACGAAACGATGGACCCTGCGGATCAGTGCCGAACGCGAATTGCAAAAGACTCATGCCCGGGAGACCGAACTGCTGCCGTAATTTCTCCACCGGCGGAGTGATGACACCCAGGTTCTCCGCCACGATCGGCAGTCGGCCAAATGCGTTCTGCAGTGCCGACAGAAACTCCTCTCCCGGCCCTTTGACCCAGCGCCCATGAATGGCGGTCGTTTCACCGGCGGGGACCTCCCAGTAAGATTCAAAGCCGCGGAAATGATCGAGTCGAACCATATCGAAAAGCGCAAGCGAGGCGCGAAACCGCTCGATCCACCACTTGTACCCGCTGGCGGCTAGCAAGTCCCAGCGATAAATAGGATTCCCCCAAAGCTGTCCGGTGGCGCTGAAATAATCCGGCGGTACGCCTGAGACCACGGTCGGGCGCCCCTGTTCGTCGAGATGGAACAGATCGGGATGAGACCAGACGTCTGCGCTGTCGTGCGCAACATAGATGGGGACGTCGCCCATGAAACGGATGCCACGCTGCTGGCAAT
This sequence comes from Acidobacteriaceae bacterium, assembly GCA_003168235.1. Classification (GTDB taxonomy): domain Bacteria; phylum Acidobacteriota; class Terriglobia; order Terriglobales; family Acidobacteriaceae; genus Acidiflorens. The sequence goes on along the minus strand of PMSZ01000280.1, from coordinate 2,139 downwards.
AATTCTTGAGACGCTCCCACTGCTGGAAGAATTCGAATTGCCAATACTTGTGGGCTCTAATCTCCGCCGCTAGTTTCTTAGACCACTCGCTCACGGTATGCGCGTCTCGACGCCTAATCTGTGCGTCCCAAGAGGTCCAGATCGTGCCGCGGTGGGCATCTTTGCAGGCCATGAAAAGCGCATAATCATCGAGCCATGGACTGGCGTTTTCGCAAAAGCGATCAAAGGCTGCACGATCCCCGCGGGAACCGTCGGCAAAGAAAACCTGTGCCGCCCGGCTTAAGGTCGCCATTTTGAATTCGATTACCGGCCCGTAGTCGACGAAGTCTTCGGGAAACAGCGGTGATCGCCTCAGGTCCGAAGCCTGGAGCACGCCCTGATCGCGCAAGCGCTCTAGACTGACCAATAGTGGGTTGCCGGCAAAAGCGGAAAAACATTGGTAGGGAGAATCGCCGTATCCGGTGGGATTCAGCGGCAGTACTTGCCAAAATTTCTGCCCAGCGGCGGAGAGGAAGTCGGTGAACTCGTAGACGCAAGGGCCAAAGTCACCGATCCCGAAGCGTCCGGGCAGGGACGTGAGGTGCAGCAGAATTCCACTGGATCGCGGAAATTTCACTTCGTAACAATACGCAGGTAAGCGGAGCGAGAGCAAGGCGTCCTGAACCTACCTCACTGATATGCTCGCGATCAGCAGTCCGAAGGGAGCGAGAGACACTTCATTGCCCTTCGCTGATGATTCGGACGAAATTAGGATTTTCATCCGAGCCAGGCCGAATCCCTGCCGGGAAAGATCGAAGACAGGTTTTTGCGGTGAAGCCGACATGTTCAGCGCCACCAGCACGGCTTTTCCCTTGTAGCTGCGCAGGTACGACATCACGTTGGGATCGTCCGCGTTGAGCGCAGTGTAGCTCCCTTCAAGCAGCGCTTCATTGGTATGCCGCAACGCGAGCACCTTCTTATAGAGACTTAGGATGGAGTTGGGGTCCTTCGATTCGGCGGCCACGTTATGAGTCCGGAAGCTAGGCGGCACCGGAAGCCAGGGATTTTCCTTGCTGAATCCGGCGTTCGGCGCGGCGTTCCACTGCATGGGAGTGCGTTCACCGTCGCGGCCTTTTTCTTCTGGCCACCCGGTGCGCCCGATCGGATCCTTCACGTCTTGTTTGCTGGTGGGGTCATTGTTCTCCATGCCGATTTCTTCGCCGTAATACATGATGGGCGTGCCACGTAGAGTCAGGTAGAAGGCACCCATCAGCTTGGCGATGGCGTCATTGTGCTTGCCATCTCCGTAACGGTCGTAGGACCGGGCTTTATCGTGATTGCCGAGCACGAAAACCGGCCAACCGTGCGCGCTCTCGACCGCAGCAATCTGTCGTCGAAATTCGGACGGCGAAAGTTTGTCCACCATCATGAACATGAAGTCCATGGGCATTTGAAGTTCATTGCCATTCTGGCCATAGTAGCGGTCAAGTTCAGCGACATCGGACGTCCAGGTTTCGCCGATGAGGACAGCGCCTGATTCGTCCGCCACTTTGCGCAGCTTCTGCAACTCCTCGTGAACCTCGGGAAGGTTTGTGTTGTATCTGTTCTCCATGTTGGGATCGCTCTGCGCGTTGGTGCCAGGAAGGACGGGATTGTCGTGCAGTTCGGGATCTTCAAACAGTGTGCCAACGGAATCCAGGCGAAATCCGGAAACGCCGCGCTTGTACCACCAGCGCGTGGTATCGAGCATGACTTCCTCGACGGCCGGATTGCGCCAATTCAAGTCTGGCTGTTGCGCGTAGAAGAAATGATAGTAGTACTGATTGGTGGTGAAATCGAGCGTCCACGCCGAGCCGCCGAAGATTGAGATCCAGTTATTCGGAGGCTGGCCGGGCGCTTTGCCGTCACGCCAGACATACCAGTCACGATGCGCCGTGGTCAGGGAAGCCTTCGAATCCAGAAACCACGGGTGCTGATCGGAGGTGTGATTCGGCACAAAATCCATAATGATCCGGACATCATGTTTCTTGCCCTCGGCAACCATTCGGTCGAAGTCGTCGAGATTTCCGTACATGGGGTCAATGCTGCGGTAGTCGGAAATGTCGTAGCCGGCGTCGAACTGCGGCGACGGGTACCAGGGGTTGAACCAGATCGCGTCGA
>PMSZ01000555.1 GCA_003168235.1 Acidobacteriaceae bacterium | reverse complement strand
TATCAGCGCGTCTTCTTCGGCACGGTGACGAATCCGAAGAATGAAAAGCTGCACGATCTGACGCCGCGTGAAATTCTTACCTTCGCGCCGTTGATGATTATGGTGTTGTGGATCGGGCTTTATCCTAAGCCGTTCTTTCAGATTCTCGACCAGCCAGTCAGCCAGCTGGTGCAGACGATTCATGACAAGGCGAATGCGAACACGCCAGTGAACGCACGAAACATGCCCGTCGAGATGACGCCTGTAACAACACGGTCAAGGGTCACGACCGCGCCGAGCGGGCCAGCGTCCGCCACGACGCAACCGAAAGCGAGCCACTGAGTGAAAGGCCTCTCGCCCACTGATATCCGGTTGATGCTGCCGATGCTGGAGCTTACTTTTTTTGCGCTCGGAATCTTGCTGATTGACTTGTGGGCGCCGCGGGAGATGAAGTGGATCAACCCCGCGGGTGCCTTTGCGGGCGTGGTGATGGCGGCGTTCTGTGTATGGCAAATTCAGCTGACGGTGCCCCCACGGGGTCTGGCGGGGTTTAACGGCGCATTACTGGTGGACCGCTTCGCCATTTTTTTCTGGTATCTGTTTCTGGCTGGCACGGCGATCGCCATCATGGGTTCAGTGCGCTATCTGGACATTGAAGAAGAAAATCACGGCGAATATTATTCGCTGCTGCTGCTTTCCGTCGTCGGCATGATGTGCATGGCCGCGGGATACGACGTCGTATTGATTTACATTGGGCTCGAGCTGATGGCGATCTCGACGTATGTGTTGGTCGGTTTTCTGCGCCGCGACCGGCGCTCGAACGAAGCGGCACTGAAATATTTGCTGCTCGGCGCGTTTTCGTCGGGGATCTTCGCCTACGGGCTTTCGCTGTTCTATGGAATTTCCGGGAGCACGAATCTCGATGCCATTCGGCGTGCGGTTTCTGGACAGGCGGCGCAGAACCCGCACAATCCGGTGGTGGTGATTGCCTTGCTGACGGTGATGACCGGATTGCTGTTCAAGATTGCCGCCATCCCGTTTCATCAGTGGGTGCCGGACGCTTACGAAGGCGCGCCCACCAGCATTACCGGATTCATGTCGGTAGCAGTGAAAGCGGCGGCCTGGGCGATGCTGCTGCGCATCCTGCTGTGGGGGTTGTATCCGCTGCACTCGGTTTACATTCCGGTGATTGTAGTGGTCGCAATTGCGACCATGACCGGCGCAAACTTCGCGGCGCTCACACAGAGCAACACGAAGCGCCTGCTCGCTTACTCCTCGATTGCGCACGTCGGTTACATGCTGCTGGCGCTCGTGGCTCTGGGAACGTCGCTGCCCGGCAGCCCAGGCCTTATCGACGGCTTCAAAGGCATCCTGATCTATCTGCTCGTATATACGTTCATGAACCTGGGAGCGTTCGCGGTGGTGGCTTCGCTGCGGCAGCGCAACGTGATTGGTGACGAACTCGACGACATGGCTGGACTCTACCAGCGTGCACCGGTCGAAGCCGTGCTGATGCTGCTGTTTCTGCTTTCGCTTGCCGGTATTCCACCCGCAGCCGGGTTTCTCGGCAAGTACTACATCTTTCTGAGCCTGATCGAGAGCGGACATTACGTGCTGGCAGCGCTCGGCGTCGTCTATTCGCTCTTCGGACTTTATTACTACCTGAAGATTGCAAACGCCATGCTGATGCGCGCTCCGATAGAGAGGGAACGGTTGCCGATCAGCATGGGATTGCGCTGCGCGGTGGGGGTAACGGCGCTGGCAACGATCGTGATCGGAATTTATCCCGAGCCGTTTATTCGCGGCGTCAACTGGTCGATTGGGATTACGCAAGCACCGCGCATAGCGACGCGGGCGAAATGAGCTGGTGGCTTCCGGGAGTAAGGGTTTGGGTTAGAATTTTTGCAAATGTCTGAAAATCCCGATCTCGAGCCCGGATCTGCGAAGAAAAAAGATCCCATCGTCTCGGCGGTGCGTTACTCCGAGCTGGGGTTCATTATTCCGGCTGCGGTCTTGCTGGGCTTCTTCCTGGGCAAGGTAGCAGACCACTGGCTGCATACCAAGTGGATCTATCTTGCGGGCCTGTTGTTCGGCGCGGTGGTTGGGTTTTGGCAGATGATCCGCATGGCGCTAAGGGCTGGCAAAGAGCGCTAACAGAGAATGAGCGCACCTGAGGATTTGCACGGACCCGCGGAACCTTCGCCAGCATCTTCGGACGAGTCCTCGCTGGACGATCCCTCAACTATTGAACGCGTCATTCCGCGCGTCATGCGCAATATCCTGATTGCCAGTGTTCTGTTGCTGGGGCCGGTGTTCTGGTTTTACGGGTGGGTGGGAGCGATTGGGTTTGCTTTCGGGGCCGCAGTTTCCTACGTCAATTTCTACTCGCTGAAGCGTGGCGTCGAGGGACTGGCGGACCGCGTCGTTAACCGAAACAGCCGCGAAAAAGGCGGTTGGATCGTGCTGCGCTTTGTGGTGCGGTACGGGTTGGTCGCGATCGTTGCCTATGCTATATTTATTGGTTCTCCAGTGGCTTTTCGTGGCTTTCTGTGGGGCCTGTGCGTGCCTGTGACCGCCCTGATGGCTGAGGCGATTTGGCAAGGTTTCACGGCGTTCCGGGGGCCGCGAGGGGGGTGAGGAACTGTATATTCCGAGCTTTGCTCGGGATGACAATGCTAAATAAGCTGGCAATTTGAAGATGGAACAACTGGTTTTTACCGCATTTCTAAATCGTCTCTTTGGGCCCGCCGTTCTGGCGCTGCTGCTGCGGCTTGGCATTCATCCCAAGCATCCTGCGACTCCGATCTCCAACAGCTTTGCGATGGAGTTGCTGGTGGCGGTGCTGCTTGCGATTTTTTTTGTCGCTGTGCGGGCGCGGCTTTCGGTCGAGAGTCCGGGCGCTTTGCAGCACACGATGGAAGGAATTAACGGCTTTATCAGCAATATGGCCGACGAAGTGATCGGCCACCACGGCAGCAAGTATGTTCCATATCTGGTCACGCTCGGCATGTTCATTTTGACCTGCAATTTGATCGGTTTGATTCCGGGACTCGAATCTCCGACGGCGGTCGTGATTGTGCCGCTGGGATGCGCGCTGCTGACCTGGTTCTACTATCACTATCAGGGATTGCGGAGCAAGGGGCCAATCGGTTATTTGAAAATCTTCCTGGGGCCGCAGGATAAGGAGATGCCCCTGCTGATGCGGGTATTGTTGCCTTTCCTGTTGTTTCCGATTGAGCTATTCAGTCACACAGCCCGTGTCCTGTCGCTGTCCGTCCGTCTTTATGCCAACATGTTTGCCGGCGAGATGGTCACGCTGGTATTTTTTTCGCTGATACCGCTTGGGTTTCCGGTCATATTCGAGGGACTGCATATCGGCGTGTCGTTGATTCAGACCTATATTTTTGTGCTGCTCGCGGCCGTATATCTGGGCGAGGCGACGGGGGAAGCACACTAGAAATCAGGTCTCAGATCGCAGGTGTCAGGTCTCAGGGAAAATCTCACCATTGCCGGGTTTTTCTGACACCTGAGACCTGGTGCCTGACACCTGCCTCCAGCGTGAGGGCGTCGGCCTTAGAGCACGGCGTCAACCACCCCCTGGTGGCAATTCATACAAGGAGAATCACAATGCGGAAATTCGGGATGTTGATATTCATGCTGTTGATTACGTCGGTGTTGGCGGTGCCGGCGTTTGCGCAGGGGACGGCAGCCGTGGCTGGTGGCACGAACTGGGTTGCTATCACTTCCGGTTTTGCCATCGCTCTCGCGGCCGGGCTGGCGGGGCTTGGACAGGGAAAAGTCGGAGGAGCGGCCTGCGAAGCGATGGCACGCAATCCAGCGGCGCGTGGTGGGATTATGGTCTTCCTCATCATCGGCCTCGCGTTCATCGAATCGTTGGTGCTGTTCACGCTAGTTATTATTTTCGTAAAGGTGGTATAGGGGATTCGTCCTCGCTGGAATTCGTTCGTGAAAGCCTCCGCGTGAGCGGGGGCTTTTATTTTTGCGCAGAGATGCGTAATGAGTGATGAATGCCACGCACGGGACACACAACAAGCCGCGTCACTACCAGTAACGTTTGTAAGTCGTGGCGGGGTTGCTTCTAGGTTTTACTGACAACTGACAACTGAGAGCTGACAGCTGTTTTTCAATTCTTGCGTTCGCCATCCCACGCAACGTTGCGATTGTCGGGGATTCTCTGCAGCGCATCCAGCAGGATGCGGCGGAGGCGGTAGCGGCTGTCGAGGTCCATGCTGACGAACTCGAAGCCGATTTCATTGACGCGCGCGCGGCGCAGGAGAACCTCGCCACGGATCTTCTTTACGCCCAGCGAGATCTCAACGTGGGCTTCAGAGCCGACGCGCAGATTGTCGCTGCGCGTTCCCATGCCGCCGCCCAGACTCATTTCGCGCATGACGATGTTGGACTTTCCCCACGAACTGGAAAGCGTGGCGGAAAGGGTGCGCGGCAGGACGATGCGTTCGTAGCGGCGCTGGCGCACCCAGGGACATCCGGGGCCGGAATCAAGCGGAATGATGGTGAGTTCGCTGGCTTCGAGGCCGCTGTCGATCAGCGCCTGAGTTCCGTGCCGCGGATCGATCTTGGAGAGCGCCTGAATGGCGGCGATCCTCAACTCGCGGTGCTGGGTGTAGCCGAAGAGTTTCTTTTCGTCGACGATCGAGCGCAGAACGGGAACGGCCTCCGGTTCGCGCAAGCGTCCGAGCGATTCAATCGCTTTGAGCTGCACGAAGGGTGGACGATTGTGGGCTTCGCCCGCGGTCGCGAGCGCAATCAGGCTGGCGCTGGCGTTGTGGTCCTGGCTCATGCCGATTTCATCGATGGCTTCGGGCAGAATGAGCGGGTCGAGGAGCTCGAGGAGTTCGAGCAGAGTGCGTCCGCGATCGAGCGCCGCGCCATAGGCGATCTGGCGGACGATCACATCCTGATAGAAGCGGTTGAACTCGCCCATGCGGGGCGGCAACAACTCCAGCAATGTGGTGACGGCGAGCCGGCTCAGCAGGCCGACCGTAGAAGCAGCCTGACGCGGCTGCCCGCCGCGCAAAATGTCACGCAGATCGTCGATGGCCGGCACCCCGAGTTCGCCGACGATTTCGACAATGCGATCGCACTCGACGCGCCGCCGGGCGCGGAAGAAGCGGTCGGCCAGATGTTCCACGGAGTTTCGCGGAAGCTGCTGCAGAACGTTGATCAGGTCTTCGGGCGCCTGGTCAGAATCGATTGCCTCTTCGATCATTTCGGGCAGGCGATTCTCAATCCCGACGCGCGAGCGGAGGTCCTCGACCAGTGATGGCCGTTCTCTGGAGATGCGTTCGAGCGAAATGCAGAGCTCGGACATGGCCTTGTATTTTTTGTTGTTGCAGGCCTCCTGCCCAAAGCGCGCGAAGGCGGCGCTCAGCAGGCTCTGCATTTCTGTATCGGTTTCGGCGCCCAGTTTCTCGGAGAGCATGGCGAGGGTATTGGGCATGACTTCTTCCGGCGCGGCGGCATAGAGGTCGGCGATTTGGGAAAGGCCGATGGCGGTCTTGCGGCGTGGGTCGGCATCCTTGCTGTCGAGGCCACTGGTGTAGTTCGCCAGAATTTTGGCGGCGAGATCGTTATCGTCGCGTTCGAAAAGAAGTTCCACGAACTGCCGGATGTTGCGCGGCGGCACGCACGCGGCTTCGCTCGAAAGCAGGACGCTTTTCTTGCCGGCCTCGGGAATTTCGGCCCAGAACATGCGGTCGAGAATATCGGCGTGCGACTCGACCAGCACTCCAGCTTTCGATAATTTGTCTTCCTGCACGCGCAGAATCTGCCGGAGTGTATCCATCTGCCGGCTCATGTGCTCCATCATCTCGTGCACGGCGTTGACTTTGACATCGCCGCGCTGATAACGGTCGAGCGCGAACTTGATGGCCATGCTTTCGGCGGCCTTCATCAGCAGCGGGGTGTCGTCGCCGTCGGGTTTCTTGTTCTGGGTCGCCTGCGCCGCGAGACTTTCGAGCAACTGCGCGAGATTGATCTTCGCGCCTTCGGGCACTTTGCCGAGTTCGGCCTTAAGGCTCTCCTGCGGTGCGTCGGGATCTTGCATAGCCTGGCCAAAATGGGTGAGCAGGCGAATCGTCTGGATGACTTCCTCTTCCTGCAGGGGGACGACGCCGCCGGACCATTGTCCGGCTGTCCAGTTTCCGCTTTGAGTTCCGCCGGGAGCGCCCGCTTCACCGCCGGGACCGGGAATGGTTGGAGCGGCACCGATGGGAGCACCTCCAGCACCGGAGACGCTTGCACCCTGGGCGGCGGCAATCAACTGCAGAAGCTTCTGCGGGTCGTTGAGCCACTGTTTGAATTCGGGGCCAAGAGACTGCGCCGCGAGCTGCGCTGCCATAGAAATCTCGCCGGTCGCGGGATCCGCTGCGACGAACTTGACCTCATTGATCCGGATCGATGAATTCTTGTTGTCGCCGAGAGTTTCCTTGATCTGCTTGGCGAAATCCTGCGCTTTCGACCCGCCCATGGCGAAGGCGCTGACCAGGCGGGTAAAGTCGTCGAGCGTAACTTTGCTCGAAAACAGGATGCTGGAAAGCCCGGCGGCGTTCAGGAGTTGCGCGAAACTCCGCTCCGCTTGTCCGGTTTCGAGTGGGATGCCATCGAGAAGAAGTTTGTTGTCGGAGACGCCGAGCAGAAATCCCGTGTCGCCGCTTTTCGGCAACGCTTGCTGGAGTTCGTTCCAGGCGGTGTTGAACTGACCCTCCGTGCGCTTGTGGGTTACTCCATAAAGACGGGTATATTTGACCAAAATATTGAGGCTGTGCAGGAAAGACCGTGCTGAAGCACTGCGGCTGGCATCGGTTTGGGCGGCGGTGACGATAACAGCCTCCTCTTCATTCGAATAGCTATTGGCACAAGACTAAGCGGGAAAGTGACCCATTGCACGATTACGGAGGTAATTGGGCGAACGCGGAGCAGAGGATGATTCGTGACACTCAGGGACAGGGCCTTCCGGGAGGGGCGCGCTACACTGAAGCTCAGTTGCCGGTTGCCAGTACCTGGTGCCCAGTCTTCTTTATGGGGAAATCCTAATGAAGGTCAGTATCCTTTTTTTTGGAGTGTTGAAAGACCTCGCAGGACGGTCGAGTGAGACGGTTGATCTGCCGGCAGGGGCGCTTGTGCGCGATCTGCTTGCTTATTATGCGCGGGGGGTGCCGCGGTTGGAGGCAATGGCGCCGTCGCTGGCGATCTCCGTGAATCGCGAATATGCGGCAGCGAATCGTCCGCTGCGCGAGGGCGATGAGGTTGCTTTGTTGCCGCCGGTAAGCGGAGGGTCGGGCGAAAGCGGCTCAAGAGATAAAGATGTAGTTCAGAACGAAGTTCGCATCGTCCGCGAACCCATCGACGGCACGGCGGTCTCAGCGCGATTGAAGCGGCCGGAAGACGGCGCGGCGGTGATTTTTGATGGCGTGGTGCGCGACAACACGCGCGGCCGGCGGACTCTCTATCTCGATTATGAGGCCTACGAGCCGATGGCGCTCCGCCAGATGGAAGCGCTGGCGGCGGAAGCGCAGGAACGGTTTGCGGTGCGGAGAGCATCGATCGTCCATCGCGTCGGGCGGCTGCAAATCGGCGAAACGAGTGTCCTGATCGTAGTGGCGGCTGCGCACCGCGACGCGGCGTTTGCGGCCTGCCGCTGGATCATTGACACCTTGAAAAAAACGGTCCCAATCTGGAAGAAAGAGTATTTTGAGGATGGCGCGGTGTGGGCTGACGGTGAGCCATTTCCGGAAGAAATTCGCCAGCCGGGAAGCGCAGCGGGCGCTCCGCCTGCATCCTAAATGATTGAAACCAGATGAAACGACTTCCATATCTGCCGCTGCGAGCTGCGAGCTACGGGCTACGAGCAATTGGGGTAAGGGGCGGCGCGAAGCGCGTTCACGTCTTCATATTTATTGCATGTGCGCTTCTACTTTGCGCAGGGGCGTTGTTGACCGCCGAAGAGCCCGACTCGACGATCAAGGTCGACGTGAAGCTGGTGAACGTTTTTGTCACGGTGACGGATTCGCGGGGCGCTCCGGTGGCGAACCTGCAGAAAGAAAATTTTGTTTTGAAGGAAGACGGCAAAGAGCAGAAGATCGCAATCTTCGACAAGGAATCGGCGCTGCCACTGTCGATCGTGCTGGCAGTCGACACCAGCTTGAGCACGAGAAAAGACCTTCCGCTGGAACTCAGCTCGGCGAAAAAATTTGCGCACACGATTCTGCGGTCGCAAGATGGACTGTCGGTCTACAAATTCAGCGAGACTGTGAGTCAGATGGTAGGTTTCACGAACGAATTAAAAAAGATTGATGAAGGCATCGAGCACCCGCGAAACGGCGCGGCAACGGCGCTTTATGACGCGGTTTATCTGGGGTCGCACGCGCTGACGCGGCGGCAGGGAAGAAAAGTGATGGTCGTGATCACCGACGGGGGCGACACGATGTCGCAGGTGGATTACAAAGAGGCGCTGCGGGCCGCGCAGGAGGCGGAAGCGATCATTTACAGCATCATCATCGTTCCGGTTGAAGCAGACGCCGGCCGGGATACGGGCGGCGAACATGCGCTGATCCAGATTTCGTCGGACACGGGAGGAAAGTATTACTACGCGACCTCATCGGTGCAATTGGACGACGCCTTTAACAAGATCAGCGACGAACTGCGAACGCAATATTTGCTGGCGTATTACCCGTCCGAACGCTATGCGAATTCGGATTTCCGCCAACTAAGAATCGATCTGACGAACCCTCCGGCGGGCGGTCCTTTTCAGTCGCACTACCGCGCCGGCTACTACACGCACAAGGGAACGTTCTAGGGCTTTTGACTGTTTCAATGGCCCGATGGCCAGACTGTCTCTTAGTCGCGGTGCTCGCGGTGTCGTCTTTAGTGCCGAGATCATTCTACGGCCGATTTTTCCCCATACATCGCGGCGGGGAAGTGCCCGCATCTAGTAAACTGTCCTATTCGATTTCAGTGGAAACTTTGAGACCTTAGACGCGGAACCGCTCCAGGTTCATCCTGACAGGTTCGACCTGAGGTTCTGCTCCCAGGAGAGTGGCATTTTGTCCGATTGCTCTGGCTCGCGCGTTTGTCGTTTTGTGCCTCGCCGTTTCCCGCTCGGCCGTTCTGCATATATGGCCGCGATGCTGCTTGTCTTAATGTTCGGTGGCACTATGCTCGCGCCTTCGTTGTGGGCGCAGGAGGAAGAAAATCCGACAACCGGCACCATCCAAGGCACCATTCTCGACGACGTTGGCGCTCCCGTCGAAGGAGCGAAAGTCCTTTACAGTTCGCAAGCCACCGATACCAGGGGCGTGACGCGAACCGGTAAGGACGGCAAGTACGTTTCCGAGGCGGTCCCGCCAGGCGTTTATATCGTCCGCGTCGAAGGCCGTGACATGGCGCCGATCGAGAGCACGGTCACCGTGGTACTGGGAACGTCGGTCAAGGCAGATTTCAAGACGGAGTGGATCAATCCCGGTCCGTTGCGAGTGGAGAGCAGTTTCAGCGGCGAATCTGCCGATCAATTGCCAATTGAAGGACGAAACTATCTGAACGCGGGGGGCCTCGATCCAGGAGTTCAGGCAGTGGATGGAAAAGTTCTCGATCCGGGCAAGAGCGGCCTTCAGTCGCTCTCGATCGACAGCCAGTTAGGCCGCACCACGCACTTCGACATGGATGAAGTCGAGGTGATGGATGAGACGCGCGGTGCCGCCACGAACAATCTGCCGGCGGAAGCCGTGCGCGAAGTGGTCGTTTCGAGGGTCACTCCGGAATTGTTTCAGTCTCTGAACGCGACCGGTTCGGTCCGCGTTACCTCCCGCGCGGCTGGGGATGAATTCCACGGCGATGTCTTCGGCTATTTGCGCGATCAGTTCCTCGGTCTCGCCGGGTTTCCCGCTGGCGGCTCGGATTACAGCCGCCAGCAGTATGGATTCAGCGGAGGCGGCGCGGTAATTAAAGACAAGGCGTTTTTGTTCATTGCCGGCGAACGCACCAAGCAGGACGGTCTGACGCCGATGAACTATGGAGACCTGCTTTTGCCGAACTCGAACAATCTCGGTGCTTTCGATCAGACCACGTTGCAGAGCGCTTACTTCCGCGAAAATATGCTGACCGCGCGACTCGATTACGACTTCAGCGACGACATGAAGGGATTCGTGCGGTACAGCTACGACAACTCCAACGGAATCGGGCCTTCGAACAGCCTGTCGGATTATCGCAACCAGGTCAATGTTCCGGCCGCCGTATTCGGATTGGATTGGAACCGGGGCCGGTTTGTGAACAGCGCTCGCTTCGGATATCAAAAGCTGGTGGACGCGATCAATCCGGCGTTGGGAGCGTCTACGATTCTGCCGGACGCGCCGTTCCACATACAGATTGGGCCGTTCGCGGTGGGACCGAGCGTGCTCGGTCCGCGGCAGACGATTCAGCGCGATCTTTTCGGCCGGTATGACAGCATCACGACTTACAAAGTGAGGCACACGGTCCGCTTCGGCGGAGCGATCCATCGCATCACTCAAGGAGATTATTATGCTCCGGGAAGCGAAGGGCCATCCGTGACCAGTTCCGACGGATTCGCCGAGATTGCCGCCGTCAATGGCAACCCCAGCTTGTTTCCGCTCTACACCGGCGATCCGCGCGGAGCCGCCGATAATCCTCTGAACTTTCCGGTGGGCACGCTCACGATTTTCAACGGACTGGGAAACTTCAGCGAGAGCCCGTCATTCAATCGCTCCAGCGGCGGACACTTCGACACGCGTTTTGAGGGCTATGTTGGCGACACCTACAATCTGTTTCCGAACCTGAATCTCAGCGTCGGCGTGAATTACGTGCTCGACACCGGACGCACGAACGGCGATTTGCCGACTGTCCCGTGTTCGGCCATCAACACTGCCATCGTGACCACTCCACCCTGCACCACGGGTCTCATCCTCGATCAATTCGATCTACTGGGACTGGAAAATGTGGGCACGTTTCAATCGATTGGCCGGCGCGTGACCACGCCGTCGCATAATTTTGCTCCGCAAGCGGGCGTGGCCTGGGACCCCGGGCACAACGGCAAAACNNTTCGCGCGAGCGGCGGAATGTTCTTCGACAATTTCCTGATGCAGAACGCGTATCAGGACCGCATCAACCGCATTTCGAACGGGCAATATAACCGCAGCTTGACGCTCTGTCCGACGGGAGCGGTGCTGTTTCCCGATGGGTCGATTGTGAACTCCGTCGATGGTCTGGATATCGCGACGCAAATCTGCGGCCAGCCGATCGGTTCGGTTGCGACTGCGATTCAAGACCTGCAGTCGCAGTTCATGACGACGCAATCGCAAGTGACCGGCGGCCCCAACGTCTACTCGCTCGCCAACAGCATCGCGAATTTTGGCGGATTGCTCGCGCCCAATTACAAAACGCCGCGCATCGTGCATATGGCATTGGGAGTCCAGCACCAGATCGGTGAGCGCGGCTCGTTCTCCGCCGACTACATGCGCGAGATCGGTACGCAATTTCCCATCGGGATCGACACCAATCACGTCGGCGACGCGAGCTATCTGACCGACGGAGACAATTCCAATCCGCTGGATAACAACTTTGCGGCGGAGCTGGGGGCGATCAATGCGACGCTGCTTGCGAATCCCAATTCGGCCGGATGCCCGCTCGCGACCTACACCAACGCGAGTTCGCAAGCGTCGGTGAATTGTTATCTGGCCAACGTGCCGACGGCGAGCATCGTCGATTTCGCGCGCCACGGCCTCGATTCATCGAATGCGTTCTGCGGGCCGTTCCCCTGCTCGGTGCTGGGCAAACAGCAGGCCGCGTTCGGCGGGGTTAATCCGACGGTGGGATCGAATGTCATGTACTTTCCTGGCGGACGGTCGAAATACAGCGGCATTCATCTCACCTATCACGGGGTGACCGCGGAAAATCCCGAGCACACGGTTCGCCGGCTCGACCTGGCGATTTCGTACACGCTCTCGCGCTATCGCAGCAACATGGCTGAGCCGAACGGCAGCGGCGGAGATTATTCGATCCTGGGTCCGGCCGAAGATTTCCACCGTCCGCATGCCTATTGGGGAGATACGGGCCTTGACCGCACCCACCAACTCGCGCTGATTCCGACGATGGACTTGCCGCACGGGCTGCGGCTTTCGACGATCATCGATCTCGCGTCGCCGCTGCCGCTGACCGCGTATCTTCCGCAGCAGGATGGGGGCGGCGTGGCGGGGGAAATTTTCCGCACCGACGCGACCGGCGACGGCACGGTGGGTGACATTCTGCCGGGAACGCTGCTTGGCAGCACGGGAAGATATTCGGCCAGCAACATCAACAAGGCGATCACGTATTACAACTCCAACGCCGCCGGGAAGTTGACTCCGGCGGGCGCAACCCTGGTTTCGAGCGGATTGTTTACCGGGAACCAACTGGTTGCGCTGGGCGCCTATGAGCCCCTGATTCAGGGGCTGCCAGGCCATGCAGCCACAGCCACGTGGCTGAAGACGATCAATCTGCGGCTGAGCCGGCCCTTTCAGGTCAGTGAGCGTGTGACGGTGGTGCCGAACATTGCCATGTTCAACATTTTCAACTGGGCCAATTTCGGCGGCGCGGGCAGTCAGTTGAGCGGGGTGGTGGATGGCGCTCCTGGCAGTTCGCTGAACAATTCGAGCTGGGCGGGATATTGCGGCAACTCGACTACGTCCTGCACCTCACGCCTGGATCGGGTGAATTCGGGTTCCGGCACCTACGCGGACGGGGCTCCGCGGCAATTTGAATTTGGGGTCCGGATTAACTTCTAACCGACCGTTGGAAGGAACAAAGACCTAAGGAACAACGAACAACCTGCACCAAGAACCGGCGCGCTTCCTAGTTGTTTGGAGGCGCGGCCGGCTGACCCGGCTGCTGCTGTCTCATCTGCTGGATCTTCTCCAGGTTCTGCTGCATCGAGTCCGAGCCGTGCTGCAGTCCTAGTGGGTTGTCGGGCGGCGGCGTGGCCGCGTTGTTCTGGCCCTGGTTTTCCGCATCATCCTGATCGGCGTCGGCACTATCGTCATCGTCTGCCACCTGCGGAGCGCCCGCCACAGGAGCTCCTGGGTGCGGAGGCATCATCCGGGCCCCGGGGAAAAATCTACCCGGCGGCATGGCCGGCCCAAGTTCGGCGCGGTCCGGAGGCGTGTTAACAGGGGTGGGCTGGTCAACGACCGCGGCCATTTGCACCTCCCCGGCGCCGGACTTGCTGGTGATGGTTACGCTCGAAAGCGCTCCCGGATCACTGAGCGAACCAACGAGCACATAGTTGAAGGAACTGCCCTGAAGCAGAGCCGCGAGGACGTCGCGCGCCGGCGCCGGACCAAGCATGGCGACCACGCGTTCGGTAGCGCTCGCGGGAAAATCAATCGAGGCGCCGGTTCGCTTGTGCACTTCGCGCAGGATGTCTCCCAAGGTGGAATTCCGGGCCACGATGGTCAGGCGGCCATTCTGATAGTCCACCTGGGGAGGCGCGGCCGGAAGCTGGTCGAGAGGAACCTGGGGCAGTGGACCGGTCGGCGCGGGCGGCAATACAGCTTGCTGCTGCGGGGCCTTATGAGCTTTGTGCCGCATTGGCGCCTGGGCTGAAGCGGAGGGCAGCGCCAACAAGAGTGCCAATGAAAATGAAGCCGATACGAACCACTTGCGTGTACCCGCCATACCACCCCCCCTCCCTGTGCGACCGTGGCCGCGTTGCTGGCCACCTCGCGTCCCAGCTCATATTAGCACTGATTATAGGATGCCGGTCTGCGTAATTTCTTAGTTACAGCCCGCAGCAAATCGCACGTCCCGAGCGGCGCATAAGGCCTTTGACTGCGCTGGATCACGACCTTTGCTCAACTCTTGCCGCAACTGTGCAAAGTCTTTCGCTTTCCGCAAGAATTTTTTGCGGAACCGCGATTAAGGGCTTGACTTAGTTTCTGAATGCGCTAAGCTGCGTGAGTCAGTGAGAGCGAATACGCTTCCCCAAGTAGACGCCATCGCTGAAGATCGGGTTGTACAACCTTCACAATTGTGAACAAAAACTTCCAGGAGGAACTCCTTTGAAACTGAAAAGTCTGTTGGTAATCACTCTCTTCGTTGTGGCCTGCAGCTTCGCGTCCGCGCAAAGCTTCGGCTTCGGATCGGCGACTTACGGCTACTCGTATTGCAACTTCGAACAGCTCACCTATAATTACGAGCTGACCGGCGCATACGGCGTCACCGACAACCTACAGATCGGCTGCGAATTGGAAAACAATGCCACCGGC
>PMSZ01000169.1 GCA_003168235.1 Acidobacteriaceae bacterium | reverse complement strand
GCATCGCAGCGCAGCGAACCCTCCTCCATATTGCAGTCGCTGACGCCGGTGTAAAGAATGATTTCCTTGAGCCGCGTCAGATATTGGTAGGCCTCTTCGGGAGATCGCATGTCCGGCTCGCTGACAATTTCTGCCAGCGGCACGCCGGTGCGGTTCAAATCGATGGCGGTCTTCGTGGCCGCATCGGCAAAGCCTTCGTGCAGGCTCTTGCCCGCGTCTTCTTCAAGGTGCAGCCGGGTGATGCCGATTTTCTTTTTTTGCTCGCGCAGGTTGCCGCCATTTGCATTTCCGCCCAGATCGTTTCCACGCAGATCAATGTCAATGAATCCAAACTCCGCCAGCGGCTTGTCATACTGCGAAATCTGGTAGCCCTTGGGCAGGTCAGGATAAAAATAATTTTTCCGCGCAAAAATCGAGACTGCGTTGATGCGGCACTGCAGAGCCATCGCCGCCAGCACCGCGAATTCGACCGCCTTGCGGTTCAATACCGGCAAAGCACCCGGCAGTCCCAGACACACCGGGCAAACATTTGTGTTCGGCGGATCGCCAAACCGGGTCGAGCACGAGCAAAAGATTTTCGACTCGGTCAGCAGTTGTACATGGACTTCCAGCCCAATGACCGGCTCATATTTCGCGAGAAGATCCTCGGAAACGGCTGGAATAGTCGCCATAGCAGGGAATTATAACTGGCGTGTTCGTGGAAGCTTTACCGATCGCCTCGCGCTACGGCTTCTTTTCCTCCGGCGCGCTCAAATACTTCTCCATCGGAATTTCAAAATACATCAGCTCATTGCCCCTGGAGTCGCGCACTCCCATCACATAGAAATTCGCCCCCGCCAGCGGATTCGAAATATCGGAAATGTCAAAAAATAAAAATCCGCGCACCGTGGAGTGCGGTTCTACCGCTTCGGCCCCAAACTGCGCCTGTTCCAGTTCATCCCAGACCTTGCGGCTGACTCCGCCTTTCACTTCTTTTTTCGGCAGCGGAATCGGCAGCGTGTTCTGCCGGTCGTTCCGCGAAGGATGCGAAAGCCGCCGCAGCAGATCGTCCATGCTGGCCGGGAACAGCTTGCTGCGGTCCTTGGTATTCATCTGCGCCTGCATGCCGACCAGCGATACCGGCCGATCGCCATCATTTGTGATGACGAAAAACACCGGCAGGTATCCATTGTTGCGGTAGTTGACGGTGAAGATCGAAGCTTTGTCTTCCACATCGTAAGGATCGACGGCGACCGTAACTTTTTCCGTCGAGTGCTCGTCACGCGCGGGATACGTGCGCGCCGCATGCGCCGTCGGCATCACAAACTCTTTCCCCGCCACCGCGCTTAGACAGCCGAGCCACACCAGCGCCAGCACGAAGACGGGCTTCAGCCAAAACGCTCGCGACCGTGGAGCATCAAGCGATTCTTCCGTATCCGCACTCCGCATATCTGAATTATAGGACCGCCAATCTATTTGATGCGCCCGGCAGTGCGCCCAGCCTTATCGTGCCGATTCTTCGCCGCCAAAGTTCGCGTCGAAGTTCGCCGAGAAAAGTTCACTACAAAAGATCGAACCTTCCCCCGCCATTTAGAATGAAGCGGCCTTCATGTACGCGCTCTACAGTGCGCTGCTCACGTTGTTCCTGCTGCTGACGCTGCCCTACTGGCTGCTGCAAATGCTGCGCCACAGAAAGTATCGCGCCGGTTTGCGACAGAGGCTTGGCCGGGTTCCGGCCGCCCTCGCAGCAAGCGCGACTAAGCCCGCGATCTGGATCCATGCGGTTTCCGTCGGAGAAGTAATCGCTTCGAGCGCCGTCATCGAGCAGCTGCACCAGAAATTTCCCACTCACCGTGTGCTCGTGTCAACCACCACCGCCACCGGTCAACAACTCGCCGCGCGCCGCTTCGGTGCGGAGAATGTTTTTTATTTCCCGCTCGATTTCGCCTTCGCTATCCGCCCCTACCTCGATGCCCTGCGCCCGGATCTCGTGGTCGTCGCTGAAACCGAATTTTGGCCGAACTTCTTGCGCCTCGCCAGGCACAGCGGAGCGTCCATCGCGGTAATCAACTGCCGCATCTCCGATCGCTCCTTTCCCGGATACAAACGTCTCCGCTCCTGGTTCCCGCGCTTGCTGATTAAAACGCTGAACAACGTTGACATATTCCTGGCGCAGAGCGAAGAAGACCGCAGCCGTCTCGTCGAAATCGGCGCGCCTGCCGCGAACGTAACGGTGGCCGGCAACTTGAAATTCGATGTGGGAGCACCGACTCCGCCGCCAATCGTGGCCAGCCTCGGCGCGAGCTTCGAAAATTCTGCGGCCGGCCCGATTCTCGTCTGCGGCAGCACCCTCGAAGGCGAAGAAGGCGCATTGCTTTCCGCCTTCCGCAATATCCTCGTCGCTCATCCCAACGCTGTGATGGTCCTCGCACCGCGCCATCCGGAGCGTTTTCAGCCAGTCGCCGAGTTCGTCGAGCAACTCGGCTTCCGCATGTGGCGCAGATCGTTATGGGTGGACGAAAGACGGATCGACGACCAACACAGCGGCGAACCACGCAGCAGCGAGTCTCTCGCCGGCGGTGTGTTTCTCGTCGACAGTATCGGAGAGCTGGCCGCCCTGTATTCGCTCGCCACCATCGCCTTCGTCGGCGGGAGTCTGGTGCCGCGCGGCGGGCACAACATTATTGAGCCCGCGCTCTACGGCGTCCCCATCGTCACCGGCAACCACTACGAGAATTTTCGCGACGTGGTGAATTTCTTTGCCAGCCGCAATGCGGTCCGCATCGTCGGATTAGCAGAGCTTCCTCTCGTCCTGATCGACCTGATTGAAAATGCCGCCGAACGGGAGACGCTCGGCCGCAACGCACTGGCCGCGCTCGAATCCCAACGCGGAGCCACCGGCAGAACCGTTGCCGCTCTGCTCGCATTAATGTCAGCGCGAACGATAGCGCGAACGACAGCGCGAACGACAGCGCGGACGACGACGACGGCGACAACCAAGACGAGCCCACCGTCAGGCGGCGTGGAATGAATCCGCTCACTGCACTTTACGGCGGCGTTACCGCCTTGCGAAACACACTCTTCGAACGCGGCATACTCCGTTCGCGGCGCTTGCGGCAGCCCGTCGTCAGTGTCGGCAACCTCTCCGTCGGCGGATCAGGCAAGACCCCGTTCGTCATTGCGCTCGGCGAACTGCTGCAAGCACGCGGCATTCGCTTCGACGTGCTCTCCCGCGGATATCGCCGCAAAACCAGCGGCATCCTCATCGTCGATCCCGAAGGCCAGGCCAGCGATTTCGGCGACGAGCCGCTGCTGATTGCGCGCCGCCTGCGAGTTCCCGTGATCGTCGGTGAAAGTCGCTACGAAGCTGGCCGGGCTGCCGAAGAAAAATTCCAGTCGCAATTGCACATCCTCGATGATGGCTTTCAGCACCGCTCCCTGGCACGCGACTTCGATATCGTGTTGCTCACCGAGCACGATTTCGACGACGCGCTGTTACCTGCCGGCCGCTTGCGTGAGCCTCTATCGTCGTTGGCACGTGCCGACGCCATCGTGCTACCCGCAGACGTGGCGCTTGATCCAAAGCTGGGCCATCCAACGCGGGGTCATCCCAAGTTGGATTATCCTGCACTGCGTGGAAAGCCCATCTGGCGCGTCGAGCGCGAACTCATTCTGCCGTACCAGCATTCGGATTCCGCCGCGCCGATCGTCTTCTGCGGCATCGCGCGTCCCGAACAATTCTTCGCCCAACTGCGCGCCGCCGGAATCAAACCCGCGGCGGAAATCGCGTTTCGCGACCATCATGCCTATAGCAAAACCGACATCGCTCGGTTGCTCGCCATGCGGAGCAAGCTCGGCGCCGGCGGCTTTCTGACCACAGAAAAAGACGCTATCAACCTCGGCCCCGAACAGCGCGCCCTCGAACCCCTCGCCATCGCCACGCTCAAGCTGACGCTCGCTAACCCCGCTGAGATTGTCGATACCATTCTGGCGAAAACCATTTTCCGCCCCATGCCTTAATAACCCGCGAACCGGAAGCCCCGCTCGTGAGAAAATCTTGGTTGCACCGCGTCGCCATTATTGCGCATCGCCATTGTCGAATGAACAAACATAAAGAAAACGGCCGTCTCAAGAAAATTGTCGAGTCCTTCCCCAAGTTAACCGTGACTGTGCTCGCCGACCTGGTTGCCGACGAGTTCGTGTTCGGCGAAATTTCTCGTGTCTCGCGCGAAGCCCCCGTCTTGATTCTGAAGCATCACGACCGCAAGGTCGTTCCCGGCGGCGGCGGCAATGCCATCTACAACCTCGCCGATCTCGGAGTGAACGTCCTGCCGGTCGGCGTCGTCGGTGACGATGAGCCCGGCAAGCTTCTGCTCCGCGCCTTCCGCCACAAGCGCATCCCAGTCAGCGGAGTTTTCAAAGATAAGGGTTACACCACCGTGACCAAAACGCGCATCCTCGCCGGATTCGCGCACACTGCCGGACAACAGGTCGTGCGCCTTGATCGCGAGCCCACCGAGGCGCCGAATGCGCACGTGCGCCGCGAGCTCGTTCTTGCCGCCCGCGAATACGCGCGCGCCTCCGATGCGTTGCTGGTCTCAGA
>PMSZ01000059.1 GCA_003168235.1 Acidobacteriaceae bacterium | reverse complement strand
TTGCTCGTCCTTGTGCTCGCGGGTCTGATTGGCGGCGGCGTTCATTATTATCGTGCGCGCCAACAGAGCAAGCGCCTTACCGATAACGACACCGTCGTAATCACCGATTTTGCCAACAGCACTGGCGACGCCATCTTCGACGATTCGCTGAAGACTGCGCTGACCGCTTCCCTTCGGCAGTCTCCTTTCTTGAACCTGCTCTCCGACAGCGAGGTTAGAAACACCTTGAAAGCGATGGCGCGGCCAGCCGATGCGAAGCTCACGCTCGAACTGGCGGGCGAGGTTTGCCAGCGCGCCAACAGCAAGGCCTACATCGCGGGAGCCATTGGCAGTTTAGGCAGCAAGTATGTTCTGGAAATAAGGGCCGTAAACTGCCGGAGTGGAGACACTCTGGCTGATGAGCAGGCGACGGCCGAGTCCAAACAGAGCGTCCTGGATACGCTGGGCGAGGCGGTATCGAAGCTGCGCGCCGAATTGGGCGAATCGCTGGCTACGGTGCAGAAATTTGATGTTCCGCTTCAGGCCTTGACCACGTCTTCACTCGACGCCTTGAAGGTCTTCAGCGTTGGAAAGCGGCTCGAACTCGAAAAAGGACCCACCGAAGCTGTGCCTTACTATCAACGAGCGATCCAGCTCGATCCGACCTTCGCGGTCGCCTACGACGATTTGGGCGCTGTCTATTCCACTCTCGGCGAGCTCGGACGCGCCAGCGAATACCAAACCAAAGCGTTTCAAATGCGGGAACACACCAGCGAGGTAGAGAAGCTCGGAATCGAAGCCGACTACTATTCTTATGTGACAGGGGAACTGGATAAAGCGGCGGAAGCGACCCGGAAACATATTGAGATTTATCCACGATACAGAGCGAGTTATAACATTTTGGGGGTGATCTATTGTAATCAAGGCGAGTACGAGAAGGCACTGGAAGTTACTTGGCAGGGTGTCCGACTGGCCCCGAACTGGTTGATCAACTATCCGAATCTTTCCAGCTTCAACCTTGCCCTGCAGCGATTCGACGAGGCGAAGCAGATTATTCGCGAGGCGCAGGCGCGAAAGATGGATCATTTCATATTTCACAATGATCTGTATGCGCTTGCCTTTTTCAACTCCGATTCAGCCGCCATGGCCGAACAGCAAACGTGGTTTTTGAAGCAGCCCGATTTTGAAAACTGGGGACTGGCGCTCGCATCCGATACCGAGGCATATGGTGGTCATCTCGCTAAGGCGCGGCAATTGACGAAGCGGGCGGTAGACTCGGCCATTCGCGCCGACAGCAAGGAAACAGGCGCAATATGGCAAGCGATTGACGCTCAAAGGGAGGCTGCCTATGGCAATGTCGCTGCCGCCCGAGCTGAGGCGGCGGAGGCGTTGAAGCTGGCTCCAACAAGTCAGGGCGCGGAGAGCGAAGCCGCACTCGCATTTGCCCTGGCGGGTGATACGGCGCGAGCTGATTCCCTGGAACAGGATTTAGCGAAACGCTTTCCGCTGGATACGCAAATGCAGTCGCTTTGGCTGCCGGCAATTCGAGCGCAGTTGGCGCTGGACAGAAAGAATCCTGCTGCGGCCGTGGAGGCTTCCCAACCTACCCCCATCGAGTTCGGCATGATTGCATTCGTTGAGAACGTCTCCTGCCTATATCCCGTATACGAGCGCGGACAGGCCTATCTGGCCGGTGGACAAAGCACTGCTGCCGCCGCTGAGTTTCAAAAGATTCTCGATCACAACGGCATCGTGTGGAATTGCTGGACAGGAGCCTTGGCGCAACTGGGAGTGGCGCGCGCGAATGCGTTGCAGGCTAAAACTCTGAAGGGCGTGGATGCGGATGGCGCCCGCGCCCGCGCGCTTGCCGCTTACAAGACTTTCCTCACGCTCTGGAAAGACGCCGACCCCGGCGTACCCATCCTTAAAGAAGCCAAATCGGAATTCGCGAAGCTGCGGTAGCCACGCGGAACGGCCCTGCCCCGTCGCTTGCTGCCTGGTAATTGTTGTAACCAGGATTTTTCACCAATTGAAACGATTGCCTAGCGGATAGCACTCAGATAGCTTCCGGTTGGCCGACCACACGGAAACTACTCCCCTCGCGGACACAAGGGCGTTTATCGGGGCAATAATATAGTTGACTCGCCCACGGTTTTCTGGCATACTTTTGAGCATGGAAACGAAAATGATGCCCGAACCGACCAGCCTTCAGGAAGCGATTGTTTACTTCTCAGACCTGAATAACTGCATCGACTATTTGGCAATTCGCCGATGGCCGAAGGGTGTCATCTGTCCGGGCTGCGGTTCCACAAAGGTCAGGTTCAACGCGAAACGCCACACGTGGAAGTGCTCTACGCATCACCCCAAGCGCGAGTTTTCCGTGAAGGTCGGCACGATCTTCGAGGATAGCCCGATAACTTTGGATAAATGGATGACCGCGACTTGGATGCTGACTAACTGCAAGAATGGAGTTAGTAGCTACGAGATTGCCCGCGACGTTAAGGTTACTCAGAAATCGGCATGGTTCATGCTCCACCACATTCGGCTCGCGATGCAGGATGATTTCTTCGGCTCAAAAGTTGGAGGAGTTGGAACGGAAGTCGAAGTGGACGAAACTTTCATCGGCGGAAAAGCGCGGAACATGCACAAATCGAAACGTATTCGCCGCAACGTGCGAGAGGACAATTGGGGAAAGACTATCGTCATGGGATTGTTAGAGCGCGGCGGGAATGTCAAGGCGAAGGTTGTTCCGAACCGCAGGAAGCCAGCAGTTCATGCGACTATCGCGGAAGGCATTGAAGCAGGGACGCAGCTTTACACCGACGACCACGTTGGGTATATGGACATGTCGCCAGATTACATTCACAGCATCGTGAATCATGCGGAGCGGTACGTTGACGGGCGCGTGCACACAAATGGAATCGAGAATTTTTGGAGCTGCCTAAAACGAGGCCTGAACGGAACCTATATAGCCGTGGAACCGTTTCATCTTTTTCGCTACCTCGATGAGCAAACGTTCCGGTACAACAATCGCAAGAATTTGAACGATGCGGACGGCTTCAATCTTGTCGTTAACCAGATCGTTGGGAAGCGTCTGACGTTCGCCGAATTGACCGGCAAGGTGGGAGCCGCCGCGGTCAACTGAACCGTGGTATCGGAAGCGTGGACGGAGGGGCGGTGGAAATCCCGTAAAAATCGAAGGATTTTCGGTAACAGTTACCACTGAAAACAATGGGTTTACGAGGCGGATTACCGCAGATAAAAAATAACGCTTGCGAAATTGCATCCCCGTACGCCTTGGTGTAATCTGATGACGGTAGTAACGACTCCCCGGCTAAAAGCCGGTTTGGGCAATCTACAAGATTGCCCTTTAATATTTTATGGCCGCAATTCCACCTCCGCTGCCTCGCAGTTCTCGTGTGATTGTATATATCGACGGCTTTAACCTTTATTACGGAGTCCTCAAGTTTTCCAGGGAAAAATGGCTGAATATTGAGAGGCTTTTCGTGATCCTTCGGCCTCACGACTCAATCGAAAAAATCAGATATTTTACGGCTCTCTCGTCTAGTGGTAAGAGTAGCGACCAGTTGACCTACTTGCAAGCAATTGAAACGCTCCCTCTCGTCAATGTGGTTCGGGGACGGTACAAGCGCAAATCAGTAAAATGTCAGGTGCTTCCCCCGCTTTGCGCCATTCCTGCCAAAGACAGAATTTTCAGCATCCCAGA
>PMSZ01000516.1 GCA_003168235.1 Acidobacteriaceae bacterium | reverse complement strand
TGCAGGTTTCGTAAATCAGTTCCGAAATTTCGCGCATGGAGCGGTGAACCGGCAGGTTCTTCAGCCGCATAAAAATCGCCATGCCAAAGCCAAGCCCGAAAACGCAAAACAACAGACCGATCATCAGCAGGCGGTGTCCATCGATACCGAGAAACGAAACCGACGACAGATCGGGCAGCTTCAACGCCGCTTCTCCGCCCGCTTCTCTGCTTGGCTCGGCGGCTTGCGCCAGTGCAGAGCCGGCCGTGAGCACGAGAGTTGCAAGTGTTACGGAAATTTTCGCCAACCAGCTCTTCTCCAGCGAGCGTCCCGCGGACGCAAGACTAACCTTCGACAGGCGCATGAAAAATCCTCCAAAAGATCTTATTCAGGGGTCGTAACGTGTGCTTTGCTCCCGCGCATCATCGCCGGAGTTCCCACCACGCTCCGAACGCGCTTCCACCGCCAGGCATAACAATAAAAAGAAGGAGTGCCGATTTGGCCGCGTCGGAAAACTTGTGCCGTCCGCGTCTGCCAGAATTGGCCAGACACTTCCAGACAGGGCACTCGTTTATAGCATCCCGGCAGAAGTCGGGTCAATGATGACGATCACCGATCGGGCGATTAGATAATCTTGCCATCGGCTGATCAGAAGCCTTTGGCCTTCATGACCGGATGATCCGGCACCCGATCGATGGCCCGATTATTTGCCTCTTCCGTATAATTAAACATCCGCGATGCCAGCCTCGCTCGACTCCATCGTCGCCGCCACTCGCCAGCGCTTGTCGCAGCGCAGATCGAACCACGGGCCTGCGAACGGAAGCGACTCCAGTCTGCGCGCGATCGAACAAGCCGCCGCCGCCCATACTCCCCGCGGATTCCGTCATCAACTGCGCCGGGTCGCGAATCACGGCATCGCCATCATCGCCGAATTGAAGAAAGCCTCGCCTTCAAAAGGCTTGATCCGCGCCGATTTCCGCCCCACTGACCTCGCCCGCGAACTCCAGCACGCCGGAGCCGCCGCGCTTTCCGTATTGACCGACGAACAATTTTTCCAGGGTTCGCTCGACAATCTGCGCCAGGCTTCGTCCAGCACGTCTCTTCCCTGCCTGCGCAAGGATTTCATCATCGACGAATTCCAAATCTTAGAGGCCCGAGCCAACCTCGCCGACGCCATCCTGTTGATCGTAGCCGCGCTCGAGCAGAAAGAACTGACATCGCTCGTCCGCGCCGCGCGCCAGCTCGATCTCGATTTCCTCTGCGAAGCCCATGATGAACAGGAACTGCAACGCGCCCTCGATGCCGGATGTGATCTGATCGGCATCAACAGCCGCAATCTGCAAACTTTCGAAGTCGATTTAAAAACTGCATTCCGCTTGGCGGAGAAAATCCCCGCATCCTGCGTTCGCGTAGCCGAAAGCGGCATCCACTCCGGCGCGGATCTGATCGCCCTGCGCCAAGCCGGCTATGAAGCCTTTCTGATCGGCGAGTCGTTAATGAAAGCCGAACACCCAGGCAAAGCGTTGTCCAAGTTGCTGGAAGAAACAAAAATAGTGAGCAGGTAGCTGATTGGTTTTACTGAGAGCTGACGACTGATAGCTGACAGCCGCCTTATGACGTGGATCAAGATTTGCGGAATGACGAACCTCGACGACGCGCTCGCCGCCACCGATGCGGGAGCGAACGCGCTCGGCTTCGTTTTCCATCCCAAGAGTCCGCGCTATGTCACCGCGGAAGCCGCGCACGCAATCGTAGCGAAGTTGTCGCCGAACATCGAAAAAGTCGGGGTCTTCGTCAATGCATCGACAGACCAGGTGCGAGAAACCGTAAAACATGTCGGCCTCACCGCGGTGCAATTGCATGGCGACGAAAACGCCGAGTTCAGCCACGCTCTCTTTCGCAAACTCGCAAATGGCTCCGGACGCCCCACAATTTTTCGCGGCTATCCCGCCAAGATGTTTGACCCACCGGCCGAGCAAAATGTGGGATGGGACCCGGTCGCTGCCGGACTGGTCGAACCCGACGAGGCTTATAAAGGAAAGCGTGTCCACAAGATCCACGTTGCCAAAAACGGCGACCTCTTCCTTGAAACCCATGGGTTCCGTCCCGGCGTTGTTTCCGGAGTGCTCCTCGATTCCTCAACCGCGGAAAAACGCGGCGGCACCGGACAGACTTTCGACTGGGAGCGCGTCCAGCCCTGGGCGGGAATCATCAACAGCATCAGCAAGCTGATCGTCGCTGGCGGCCTGCATTCCGGCAACGTGCAGGAAGCGATTCACCTGCTCCATCCCTGGGGCGTCGACGTTTCCACCGGAGTCGAACGCGAGCCCGGCAAGAAAGATCCTCGAAAACTCCGCGCCTTCGTCAAAGCCGTGCGCGCCATGGAAGAGGCCGGCTAGATGGCAACCGCAACCTTGACGAAAAAGACTCGCGCCCGTGCAAATGGAAACAATCGGCGCAAATCCGCTCCCGCAGGCCGTTTCGGCGCCTACGGCGGACGTTACGTTCCCGAAACCCTGATGGCCGCGCTCGACGAACTGGAACGCGCATACGAAAAAGCCAAACGCGACAAGAAATTCCGTCAGCGCCTCGATCTACTTCTCAAGACCTATGCCGGACGCCCTACTCCTCTGTTCTTTGCCCGCCGTCTCACGCAAAAACTGGGCGGAGCAAAAATTTATCTCAAGCGCGAAGATCTGCTCCACACCGGCGCCCACAAAATCAACAACTGCCTCGGCCAGGGTTTGCTCGTCGAACGCATGGGCAAGCATCGCGTGATCGCCGAAACCGGAGCCGGCCAGCACGGCGTCGCAACCGCCACGGTCTGCGCGCTGCTCGGCTTCGAGTGCGTCGTCTACATGGGCACCGAAGACATGCGCCGCCAGGAGCTCAACGTCTTCCGCATGCGTTTGCTGGGCGCTGAAGTTCGCGGCGTCGATTCCGGTTCGCGCACGCTCAAAGACGCTATCAACGAAGCCATGCGCGACTGGGTCACTAACGTGCGCACCACGCATTACCTGCTCGGCAGCGTTCTCGGAGCCCATCCCTACCCCACCATGGTCCGCGACTTCCACCGCGTGATTGGACGCGAAGCCCGTGCCCAAATCCGCAAAGCCGAAGGCAAATTGCCGAATGCCATCATCGCCTGCGTCGGCGGAGGCTCCAACTCCATCGGCATTTTCTACGATTTCCTGAAAGACAAGAAAGTCCGCCTCATCGGAGTCGAAGCCGGCGGCCGAGGCGAAGCTTTGGGCCAACATGCCGCGCGCTTCCGCGGCGGCTCTCCCGGCGTCCTGCAAGGTACATTTTCGTACGTACTGCAAGACAAGTCCGGCCAGATCGCCCTTACCCACTCAGTCTCCGCCGGACTGGATTACCCATCGATCGGCCCCGAGCACGCCATGCTAAAAGACACCGGCCGGGCCGAATACGTCCCCGCCAGCGATGCCGAAGCCTTAGAAGCCACCACGCTGCTGGCCAGGACCGAAGGCATCATCCCCGCCCTGGAATCCGCCCACGCCGTAGCCGAGGTCATCAAGCGCGCTCCAAAGATGAAGAAGTCGGAGGTGGTTATCGTCAACATCTCCGGCCGCGGCGACAAGGATATCGGAATCATGCGGGAGAACCTTAAGCTGGATTGATTTTCGCCGATACCCCACATGCCCTTCCACTTCGAAAACAAACCCGCTCTGGTCGCCTACGTAACCTGCGGCGATCCCGACCTCGCCACCACCCGCGAGATCATCCTCGCCGCCATCGATGCCGGCGCCAGCATCATCGAACTCGGAGTCCCCTTCAGCGACCCTCTGGCCGATGGCCCGGTCATCCAGCGCGCCAGCGAGCGAGCGCTCAAGCACGGAACTTCCCTGCAGCACGTACTCACCCTCGCCGCCGAAATTCGCGAGCATTCCCAATCCGTCGGACTCGTGGTCTTTTCCTACCTCAATCCCATCCTGCGCATGGGACTCGCAAAATTCTGCCAGGTCGCGCGCCTCGCCGGAATCGACGGCACCCTCATCACCGACCTGCCGGTCGAAGAATCCGCCGAGTATCTGCGCGAAGCCCGCAAGCATGACCTCGCCACCATTTTTCTCGCCGCGCCCACCAGCACCGACCAGCGCCTGAAGCTGATCGCACAAGTTTCCACTGGCTTCATCTACGCCATCTCCCGCACCGGCGTTACCGGAGCCCGCCACCAAATGACGGGAGACGCCAGGACTCTGGTCAAGCGCCTGCGCCGTTTCACCACACTTCCCATCGCCGTCGGCTTTGGAATCTCAACTCCTGATCAATTCGCCGCTGTCGGCAAATTCGCCGAGGCCGCGGTCGTCGGCAGCGCCATCGTGCACGCCATCGAAGAAAATCCGGGACGGGAAGCCGCAACTGTGTCAGAATTTGTGGGTTCGCTCGTGGCTCGCTGCTCCTGACTCGCGGCGCTGAATTTCATGGACATCTCGGACTGGCGAAAAAAGATCGACGACCTCGACCGCAAACTGGCGGCCTTGCTCAACGAGCGCGCCGCTGCTGCCGTCGAAATCGGACGCTTGAAACGCAACACCAGCCTGCCCATTTACGAGCCCGAGCGCGAGCGCCAGGTGATCGCCAATGTGCAGCGCAGCAGCACCGGCCCGTTGACGGAACGCGATCTCGCGCAGATTTACGAGCGCATCATGGACGTAATGCGCAGCATCCAGAAACACGAGATCGTTCCCGACTCCGATGCGACGACCGGCGAGAGCGAAATCGATTCGCAATTGAACGACTAGCTAGCCCCCAGAGAGAAAAGAAGAGAGAAAAGAAGCGAGAAAAGAAGAAAGAAACGAAGAGAGAAGACGAGCCTACTCATGATCGTAGCCATGCAAGATGCGGCCAGTGAAGATCAGATCCAGCGCGTGATCGATCAACTGGTCCACTTCGGTTTCGAAGTCCACCGCTCCACCGGAGCCCGCCAGACTGTCCTCGGCGGAGTCGGCGTCCCCCACGATTTCGACACCCGCGAAGTCGAAATGCTGCCCGGCGTGCAGGAAGTCCACCGCATCACTTCGCCTTACAAACTCGCCGGCCGCAATTTTCGCCCCGAAGGCACGGTCGTCAAATTCGCCAACGGAATTGAAATCGGCGGCAAAAAAATCGTCGTCATGGCCGGACCCTGCTCGGTCGAATCGCGCGACCAGTTGTTCACCGTCGCCGAACAGGTCTCGAAAGCTGGAGCCCGCGTCCTCCGCGGCGGCGCATTCAAACCACGCTCGTCTCCCTATTCGTTTCAAGGCCTCGGTCTCGAGGGCCTGAAATTGCTCCGCGAAGTGGGCGATCATTTCAACCTGCTCGTCATCAGCGAGGTCATGGAGATCTCCCAGATTGAGCTGATGCTGCCTTACATCGACATCTTTCAGGTCGGCGCGCGCAACATGCAGAACTTCAATCTGCTCCGCGAACTCGGCAAAGTGCGCAAGCCCGTGCTGCTCAAGCGCGGCATCGCCGCCACGTTCGAAGAGCTGCTCTGCTCCGCCGAATATCTGCTCGCCGGCGGCAACTACGAAATCATTCTCTGCGAACGCGGCATCCGCACTTTCGAAACTTACACGCGCAACACAATGGACATCTCCGCCATCCCCATCATTCACAAGTTGTCGCATCTGCCCATGACTGCCGATCCGTCGCACGGCACCGGACGCCGCGACAAAGTCGCTCCCATGGCCCGCGCCTCCGTCGCCGCCGGAGCCGACGCCATGCTCATCGAAGTCCATCATCAGCCCGATAAAGCGCTCTCCGATGGCGCGCAGTCTCTCTACCCCGAACAGTTCGCGGAACTCATGCAGCAACTCCGCATGATCGCCCCCGCAGTAGGCCGCGAGATCGCGTAAACTTCTCCCAGAATTGTCATCCCGAGCGGAGCGAGGGATCTGCAGTTCGCGTCATAATTGAAACTGTCATCCTGAGCGGAGCGATCGACCTATGCATTTTGCCCGGGACGGCAAACGCAAATGGCTTTCACCCAAGTCACCATCATCGGCACCGGCTTGATCGGAGGCTCCCTCGGCCTCGCCCTCAAAAAGCGCCATCTCGCCAGCCGCATCGTCGGCTGCGATCGCGCTCCCGTTCTCGAGCGCGCCCAGAACCGCGGAGCCATTGACTCCGGAACCATCCATCCCGCCGATGCCGTGCATGGCAGCGATCTGGTCGTGCTCGCTACGCCCGTGATCCCCATCCTCGACCTCATCGATCGCCTCGGCCCCGCCCTGCCGGCCAAGACGCTGCTCACCGACGTCGGCAGCACCAAGCAAGAGGTCGTCGCCCACGCCGCCAAATCGCTCGGACGTCACGCCGCGCAACGATTTCTCGCTGGCCATCCCATGGCGGGCAAGGAGAATGCAGGAGTCGAATTCGCCGACGCCGATCTTTTCGAAGGCGCAGCATGGCTGTTCACCCCGCTCCCTGGGCAGGACGTCCACGCCGGTCTCTGCGGAGAGTTCGTCCACTGCGCTGGCAAAATGGGAGCTAAAATCGCCGTCCTCGACGCCGCCGATCACGACCGCTTCTGCGCCTGGATCAGCCATCTCCCGCAGATGATCTCTACCGCCCTCGCCGCGACCTTGGTCGACGAATTCGGACCCGACGCCCCTGTGCTCGACATTGGCGGACGCGCTCTCCGCGAGATGACCCGCATCGCCGCTAGTCCCTACTCGATGTGGCGCGACATCGCCATCACCAACAAGAAAAATATTTCCAGCGCCCTGCACAAACTCGAGCAGCGCCTCGCCCACATCCGCGAAAACCTGGACTCAAAACAGCTCGCCGAAGAATTCGAGCGCGCCCACGAATTAAGAAAGTCCCCACCACCGAGTCCCCCGGCGCTAAAGGCAGCCTCCATCGCCGGGAAAGGCAAATCTCCGAAGAAGTAGCAGGATGGTGGAGAAATAGCAGGGTGCCGGCCGCACCCCCTCCCCCAACGGCTTCTACAGCCCAGACTCAGCCAAATGCTGCACGGATCGCCAGCCGATTCATGAGAGCATCCTGATCAATTGACACAATACTGTCAATATAACGACGATAAACTGTCAGTTTTTATGTCAAGTTTTTGCTTGACAGGATTGAGATTTAGGCAGATATTATTACAAGGATTTGCTCGCGGATGGGCAATCCGAGAGCAAAAACTTGACAACTCCCTCTCTGTGAAATTACATCTAACAAAGTTAATTTAAGGGCCTCCGTAGGGGAGGCTAGAACCCTGGGAAGGAGAGGAAACGATGGCAACCTGCGCAATCCCGAATATTGACCCCAACGTCAAACACGTCGGGGTGAGCAAGCTTCGAGACCTCAACGCAAGCAAACTGAAAGAGCAGAACGAAGAAACATTGGTAATTCAAGAAAACGATGTCCCCTTGGCAGTCCTTTTCAGCTACAAACGATTTCTCCAAATCAAAGAGGAGTTTAGTGCATTGATTAGCATGATTGAACTCCTGACGAGCGAGAACGAGAGAAACGGAATCGTGGCCGCATTTGAGGACATTCGTAACGGTAGGGTTCGCACTCTCGCCGATATTGAGAGCGACCTAGAAAGGTAGTAACACTTTCATGGCAAAGCCGAAGCAAAA
Source organism: Acidobacteriaceae bacterium (assembly GCA_003168235.1). GTDB lineage: Bacteria > Acidobacteriota > Terriglobia > Terriglobales > Acidobacteriaceae > Acidiflorens. The sequence continues at coordinate 4,579 of PMSZ01000516.1, read as the reverse complement.
GAAGGTGCGCCAATCGCCTCAGGCCATCGCACCTTCTACTTCTTCTTCGCTCGTTTATGAAGTCGAAATGACGAGATCGGCAGAAACCGTTTACAAGGACTTGTATCGGAAGGCGAAAGAAGCTGAACTTAAAGCGGACTATACGAACAGCAATTGCACGACATTCGATATGGTCAAAGATGTTGTTAAACGCATTATTCCTGGCGATCCTATCAACCGCAAATATGCTCTCCGTGGAGAATTATCGAACGTATTTCGCATTCGAAAGGGCAGGATGCGAATATGCTGGATAGCATCTTCTAAGCACAGGCGTGTCTGTATTTTGTTTATCTCTGAGACTCTGCGAAAAGAGGGTGATGCTAGTGACCCTTACGTTATTCTTCAGCAGATGGTTGACTCGGGAACCCTCGATGCGCTCTTTTCTCAATTTGGAGTAAGGATGCCGCGGCTGCACAAAGAAGGGCACCTCGGGATGCCTCAATAAACTTACTCTCCCTCGGTAGCTTTTCCCACTACCCGGGCAGCGGCTTGGCTCACGACCTCGTCACATTTATGCGCCCGGAATTTTTCAAGAACCTCCTCAGGGCTTTCCCCGATAAATTTCCGTCCACATTGAGTGCACTCCCCCGGCCCCGTCCGAGGTACACACAAAAACCTTTTCTTAGGTTAGGTTCTTTTGCCATGTCCACAGTGTCCCGTAGGCCGCATTAAGCCTCAAGCCCTGTGGAATGCAAACTGGACCGTTACACCGCTTTGATTCAATACGCACCACCCTAACTTTCCGATAGAATTCTTCTGCCATGCACAAAGTCGTCGCCAGCGCTGAAGAAGCCATCCACGACGTTTTCGATGGCGCCGCCATCATGGTCGGCGGCTTCGGCTTGTGCGGAAATCCCGAGAACCTGATTCGCGCTCTCGCGCAGAAGGGCGTCAAGAATCTCACTACCATCAGCAACAACGCCGGAGTCGATGGCTGCGGCGTCGGCCTGCTTCTCGCGAACGGCCAAATCCGCCGCCACATCGGAACCTACGTCGGCGAAAACAAGCTGCTTGAAAAGATGGTGCTCAACGGCACCGTGCAACTCGACCTTGTCCCGCAGGGAACATTTTCCGAACGCATTCGCGCCGCCGGCGCCGGCATTCCAGCCTTCTTCACTCCCACCGGTGTCGGCACGCTAGTCGCCGAAGGCAAAGAAGCGCGCGAGTTCGATGGCCGCACCTACATCATGGAGCGCGCCCTCAAAGCCGACTTCGCCTTTGTGAAGGCGTGGAAGGGCGACCGCTGGGGCAACCTCGTCTACCGCAAAACCGCGCGCAATTTCAATCCCATGATGGCGACCGCCGCCAAGGTTACGATCGCTGAGGTCGAGCATTTGGTCGAACCCGGAGAACTCGATCCCGACCTGGTGCATACGCCCAGCGTATACGTACAAAGAATCTTCCAAGGCCAGTCGTTTGAAAAGAGAATTGAGAAGCGGACGCTGCGGAAAGTTAGCGATTAGTGGTTTGCGATTTTCCCGAGACCTGACACCTGAGACCTGAGACCTGCGCTATGTCGACTTTGCCCAAGGCTCCAAAGGATACTGACAAACGCGAGCGCATCGTCAAGCGCATCGCCCGGGAACTCCGCGACGGATTCTACGTCAATCTCGGCATCGGCCTGCCCACGCTGATCGCCAACTACGTTCCTCCGGGCATAGATGTGATTCTCCAATCCGAAAACGGAATGCTCGGCATCGGTCCCTATCCCGTCGAAGGCACCGAGGATGCCGACCTGATCAACGCTAGCAAAGAAACCGTCAGCGAAATGGCGGGCACCGCCTATTTTTCCAGCGCCGATTCTTTTGCCATGATTCGCGGCGGCCACGTCGACCTCAGCGTCCTCGGAGCCATGGAAGTTGATGAGCAAGGCAATCTCGCCAACTGGATGATCCCCGGCAAAATGGTCAAAGGCATGGGCGGAGCCATGGACCTGGTCGCCGGAGCGCGCCGCGTCATCATTGCCATGGAGCACGCCACCAAAGACGGCCAACCCAAGATCCTGAAAAAGTGCACTCTCCCGCTCACCGGCGTCAAAGTCGTGGACACCATCGTCACCGAAATGGCCTACATAAGAGTGACGCCCGAAGGCCTGCTGCTCGAAGAAATCGCCCCCGGCCTGACCGTGGCAGACGTCCAGCAAGCCACCGAAGCCCACCTGCAAGTCAGCCCCAACCTCAAATCGATGGAGAGTAATTAGCAGGACCCGTTTGGGCCCGTCGGCGCTCCCAGATACGATTTATCATATGCGACCAACGTCGCTTTAACGGCCTTTGTCACGCGTTACCATTCCCGCTAACCCATACAGGCGCCGGAGGTTATCGGTTTGTAACAACGCTATTGTATGTACAAAAACACCTGCATAGTGTTCCACGTGGAACACTTCTCCGATTTGTCAAACCCAGGAACCCCCCATGCTAGATTGGAACGATGCGCTCCATCCTCCAGAAGCGCTCGCTCCGCTTCGTCTTCGTGGCGAACGTGATCTCCATGCTGGGCAGCGGGATGAACTCGGCCGCCGTGGCCTGGACCATCCTGCAGCGCACCCACTCCGAGATGGCGCTTGGCACCTTCGCTGCCCTGCAAACCATCCCGGCCATGCTCATGCTCCCCTTCACCGGCGTCCTCATCGACCGCGAAGACCGGCGGCGGCTGGTGATGTGGCTGGACGCCCTGCGCGCCCTCATCATCCTCGCGGTTACCGTACTCGCCTTTCTCGGTCGCGTGCAGGTGTGGGAGCTCTACCTGATGAACACACTGGTAGCGGCCGGCTTCTGGATGTTCTGGCCGACGATCACGGCACTGATCCAGGAGTTGACGCCCGAGGGCGGCTACGTGCAGTCCAATACCTTTCTGCTGGCTGGCATCCAGGGCGGATGGCTGATTGCCGGCGCGATCGTTGGATTTGTTTATGAACACATTGGGTTGGGCGGCGCGCTGCTGATCGACGTGAGCACATACGTTATTTCCTTTTCGTGTTACTTCGCGGTGCGGCAGGGACGGCATGTGGTCCCGCGCGCGGTTGAACTGCGCCACGATCTGGAAGCGGCGGAAACCGCTGCTGGGCGCTTCCTGCGCGAGATGCGCGAAGGCCTGGTCTTTCTGCGGGAGCATCGTCCCGTGGTTTTTCTGGGAACAAGTTGGGCGCTTTTCCTGGGCGCGATGATGACGGGGGTGGTGGTGACCGCTCCGCTCAGCGATCGCGTCTTCCACGCGGGCGCGACCGGCTACGGATGGTTGAACGCAGGGTGGGGCGTGGGCGCGTTTGCGAGCGCCCTGTATGCTCCCGCGCTCATCGGGCGTGTGGGAGCACGCGGATCGATTGCGCTCTCGATGCTGTTACTCACGCTGGCGATGGCGCTGTCTCCATTCTCGCCGTGGCTCGCCCTCGCCGTGTTGCTCTACGGGATGATGGGATCGGCGCGCGGCGTCAGCGGGGTGGCCATGAATACGAGTCTGATGGAGCAGGTGCCTCCGCATGTCATGGGGCGCGTACAGAACACTTTTTATTTCTTCGGCACGCTGCTGCAAGTGGCGCTCGGGCTCGGTGTGGGATGGGTTGCATCGCGAGTCAGCCTGGCGGCCGGCTTCGGCGTGATAGCGGCGATCTATGCGATCGCGTTCGGCAGCGCCTGCTGGCCCGTTCGGGCGGGGAAGGCTGTGGCTGCGACGGCGGAATAGCACAGTTGTATTGAGGATGCTGTTATTCTTTTTCTTCTTCTTTCTTCTTCCGGGAGATCCATGCATGTTTGAAGACTTGAAGGGCAAGACGGCGGTCGTGTTTGGCGTGGCGAACAAGCGGTCGATCGCGTGGGCCATCGCTCAGGGATTGCACGCGGCGGGGGCGAACCTGGCCATCACCTATCAGAACGAGCGCATGGAGATGGAAGCGAAAGACCTGATTCTTTCGCTGCCGGGTGCGGAAGCTTTTATGTGCGATGTTTCCCGGGACGAAGAAATAGCGAAACTGTTCGAGGCGCTAAAAGCTCGTTACGGAAAGCTGCACGCGCTGGTGCACAGCGTGGCTTTCGCTCCGGCGGAGGAATTGAAAGGCGACTTCGTCAACACGACGCGCGAGGGTTTTCGCGTGGCGCACGATGTGAGCGTCTACTCGCTGATCGCGGTGTGCCGGGCTGCGGCGCCGCTGATGGAAGATGGCGGCAGCGTGATCACAATGACGTATTACGGCGCGGAGAAGGTTGTACCTCACTACAACGTGATGGGCGTGGCCAAGGCGGCGCTGGAGTGTTCGGTGCGCTATCTGGCGCAGGATTTAGGGAAGAAGAAAATCCGCGTCAACGCGATTTCAGCGGGACCGATCAAAACCCTGGCTGCGCGCGGCATCTCGGGGCTGGGCGACATGCTGAAGAGCCATGCTGAACGCGCTCCGCTGGGGCGCAACGTGGAGGTGGGCGAGGTCGGCAGCACAGGGGTATTTCTTGCGTCGGATGCGAGCTCGGGCATTACGGGCGAGGTTATTTATGTCGATTGCGGGTACAACATTATGGGGTTCTAGAAGCAGGTGTCAGGTGTCAGGTGT
>PMSZ01000281.1 GCA_003168235.1 Acidobacteriaceae bacterium | reverse complement strand
AGCCGCCCTTTTCCGCCATGATGGGGTCCCAGGTAATACGCTGGGCTTTGCGCTCCAGCGGATGGCCGTCGAAATCGGTGACGCGCACTCCATCTTGCGTGAGTATGGCAATATCGCCATCCGCGAGAAAGAAAAGATCGCGCGTGTGATCGAGTAACGCGGGCACATCGCTGGCGACAAAATATTCGTCCTTGCCGAGGCCGATCACGACGGGCGGTCCATTGCGCGCGGCGACAATCTTGTTCGGTTCATCGACCGACACCACCACCAGCGCGAACACGCCAGTAAGCTCTTTGACCGCTTTGCGCACGGCTTCTTCGAGAAGTGGTTTGTGGCCGTTTCCGGTCTGGAAATAATGCTTCTCAATCAGGTGGGCGATGATTTCGGTGTCGGTTTCAGTGGTGAACTTGTGTCCTTCGGCGATCAGCTTCTTCTTGAGCGAGAGGTAGTTCTCGACGATGCCGTTGTGCACGACGACAATTTTGCCGGTGCAATCGCGATGCGGGTGGGCGTTTTCTTCGGTGGGGCGGCCGTGCGTGGCCCAGCGCGTGTNNTGCGCAGCTTGCCTTCGGCGCGCCGGATCTGCAGGCCGGTGCCATTTCCGGCCACCGCGATTCCCGCCGAGTCGTAGCCGCGATATTCCAGCTTTCTCAAACCCTCGATGATGACGGGGACGACTTCTTTTTTGCCCACATACCCAACAATGCCGCACATTGGATAATTTGCTCCTTGACGAACCTATGACGAATCTATCGGTGGGGAGTTACCGGCGGTTACTCTTCGAGGGAGAAACGAAACTCTTCTATCACCGGGTTGGTTAGAACTTCACGTGCCATCCGTTCTACTTCGACTTGTGCCTCTTCTTTTGAGATGCCGCCGTTGAGAGTAATTTCGAAATACTTTCCTTGCCGCACGTCGTGCAAGCTCTTATAACCGATTTTGGTGAGAGCGCCATGGATGGTTTTGCCCTGCGGATCCAGCACGCTCTTTTTCAATGACACGTAAACGTAAGCTTTCATCAACTCCGCTTCCAATTGCGATTATACGTCAGGCAGTAGGGAACCGGACCGTGGTTTTCGTTATAAGGGCTATCCACGCGGTCCATTCACTTTCGTGCGGCGGGGTCCGTAACTTCTTTAAAAGATGCCAGTTGGCTGTCGAGTTCGGCAATAGCCTGCTCCAGCATCTGGCGGTGTCGAGGGTTGGTGGCGGCGTGAAGTTGTTGGCTGAGGCGTTGCCGGGAGAGCCGCAATCCTTCTCGTTTCCGGTTCCGCTGCTGCTCGTCGGGAGGAAGTGGCGCATGGACGGTCTTCCGCTGCTCCGCCATCTCTTCCTGTTGCTGTTCGATGGACTTACTTTCCCAGCCGCGTGCCATTGGGGAATCTTACGTCAAGTCCGTCGAAGCTGGTGGGCGTACAGTATCGACCCGATTTCGTAACGGATGGGTTTTGTGTAAATCTGTGTGGTGTGAATTCGTGTAAATTCTTGTAAATTTGTTGTTCCATTCGGCTCGCCTGGCCGCAACACTTCGTCGCAACGATGGATCGTTCGCCGATCCCTACCTCACGGTTGCGGGAGGTGCCAAGAAAAAACCTTGATTGTGACCCTAGGACGGAGTATGAATGTCTCGTCCTGAAAAGCACGTATCAGGATCAAGTGCGTCGCGGAACCTGAGGGGGCTCTCCGTCCGGAGAGAATGAGATTGGTTCCCAAGTAAGGGGCCAACACCCGCGACGTGGGTTATGAGTCCCGCAGCTCGGCAAGCTGCGCCGACCCCCATTCTGCTCAAAAGAACTTGATCATCGGGAACGCTCGGACGCTCGAACGCTCGTGGGAGGTCTCCGAATGCCAGCAAGCCGGGTTGGATCCGAAGAATCTGTACCGCAAGCACCTGATCGTTATCGCGCGCTGCTTGACGTCAGCGACCTGGTGGCGTCATCCCAGAACCTGGCCGACGCATTCGAACAACTCGCCCCCCTGGTGCTGGAATTAACAGGCGGGGAGTTGCTGAATCTTTCTCTGTACGACCCGCACCAGGATCAGATGGTGACACGATACTGGAAAAAAAATGAGGGAAGCGGAGAATTCGAATCCTTTCCCGTTGACGAAGCGGCGGACGGGTGGGTATGGAAACATCAGACGCCAATTACAATTTCCGACACCAAGAGCGAACAGCGCTTTCCCGGTTGCATCCCTGCCTTGCTGAATCTCGGCGTGCGATTCTACACGGTCCTGCCGCTGAGTACGCCGTCAGCCCACCTTGGAGCCTTGGGCCTGGGCAAGAGCGCACCCAATGAGACGCTGAGTACCGACGACGCGGAACTGCTTTCGCACATCGCGCGGATCGGGGCGCTGGTGCTGGAAAAACAGAAAGCTCTCCGCGCATTCGAGGAGCAAAAGAGTTTGCTCGAAATTAGCCGTCAAATGAGTTCCAACCTGGAACTGGAAAAGCTTTTACCGGCCATCCTTGCCAGTCTTCGAGGGATCGCGCACTACGAGCACGCCGTCCTGTCACTGCTGGATGAGAATGGCAAGAATGTGCACCTGTATGGAGAAGCTCTGGAATGGGAGACTGTGGTCAACCACGGAACTTCGGTCCCGGTCGAGCAAGCATTGTCGGGGCGGGCGATCCTGACGCGCCGGGTTGCAGTGTTTACGGCGGACGAGCTATGCGAAATGAAAACACCACTGGCGAAGGCCATGTATGCGCATGGGATCCGGTCGATATGCAGCGTGCCGCTCATNNGCCAACGACCAGGTTTGGGGAGCACTGACGGTAGGCACTCTGCTGGAGAATGCTATCGGTCCGCAGGAGACTGAGTTTTTGCAGCAAGTGGCCGCGCAGATCAGTGCCGCCCTGCGTAATGCGCACGCCTATCAGGAGATCGCGCAGCTCAAGGACCGCCTTGTCCAGGAAAAACGCTGGTTGGAGGCCGAAGTTCGGAGCGCGGAAGCTTCCGGCGATATTGTCGGCACGAGCCCTGCTCTGAAACATGT
>PMSZ01000032.1 GCA_003168235.1 Acidobacteriaceae bacterium | reverse complement strand
TCATCTGCTGCCCATCCGCGGAAACCACCCATCTATCCTTTTGAGTAACTTGACCGTCCCGCTGGTAACGCGCATCCACGGTGTGAGGATCGACAAGTTCGAGCGTCACGGTATCGTTGCGCGAATTCTTCAGATCGTATACCTTCCCGTCAAAACGGGCGGTATAGCTGAAGTCGCCCATGAAACGGACCCCACCGCTTCTGTCCGCCTCGATTTTGACCACCAACCCTTGCCGCAAACGGGTCTTGCCGAGGTCCTGCGTCCACTCGCCTACGAACGGGTCAATGGCGAGCTTCTGACCTCCGGTTCGCGTCCACACGGTGATCCGATCAGGATGGCCTGCGGTCGCAGTGGTGGCCGTCAGCTCCTTCCCATCTTTCGAAAGTTGTTCGTGAACCGTCGCCACAACGGTTTCATCCCTTTTCTGCGTGACGTCGGCATGGTGCTTATCGATCCTGTGCAGATCGATTTGATTGAAGCCGAGATTGCCGGGTGCGGGCGAATCGTGTCCGTTACGGTTCGCAGTGAAATCGAAATGGCTTTCGCCTGACATGACTACATGCACCCCGCCGCCCTGCACGTGTGTAATGGAGAGCCGGTTCGGAGGATCGAGGCTAGACTCCGCAGAGACAAGCGTCCAGACTCCAATGCGAGGGTCTGGCCCTCCAGGTTGTGCGGCGGCAAGTAGTGCAAACAACAGTAGAGTACGAATTGATCATCTCCCGATAATGTCGAAAGTTTAGCAGATTCTATTAGGAGTGGTGCGCAAGTTCCGCAAGAGGGCTTGGGTGACGACGATCTTGTATGACATGATGAATGCCATGCACGTGCGCCGCTTATGGGTGTCAGGGATCGTCCTCGCAGCCGCCATTGCACTTCTTCCATTCTCTTTTCATGCCGAGCGACACCTGGAGACCGCGACCCGTGTCGAAGGCAGCCAGGCTGAAACTGTCCGGCAAGAGTTGGCCGACCGTTTTCGGTCGCCATTCGTGGACGAAGTGGTCCTGGTGGTTCAGGGACTCCCGCCTGCGGATTCGGGGGAAGGCGCGCAAGCATTAGAACCCATCGCGACAGCACTGAGAGGACAACCCGGCGTTTCGGGAGTGGTGTCCTATCTCGACTCTCATGATTCCGTCTTCCTGGGCCGGGGAGGGGGAACGTTTGTTCTCGTGGGACTCACGTCAACCGAAGGTCCCATTGAGTTGCTTGTTCCGAAGCTTCACCAGCTCGCAAGCTCGCTTCAAAATCAACTGCGGGGCCGTTATCCGGCGGTGAATCTCCAACTCACCGGCGAGATTCCGCTGAATTTCGACATTCGGAAAGCGAGCTCCGACGACGTAGACCGCGGCGAAAGTCTCGTGATCCCCGCGACCCTCGCACTTCTGCTGGTGGCTTTTGGGAGTCTGATCGCCGCCCTGATTCCATTGGCAGTTGGCCAGCTTGCCATCGCCACCACTATGGCGATTACGGGATTCCTGGCGCAGCGCTGGCACTTGTCCATTCTGGTTCAGAATTTGGCCACCATGCTTGGCTTGGGCCTGGGCATCGACTACGGGCTCCTGATGGTTAGCCGCTTCCGCGAAGCGATTTCCGCCGGGCACGACGGGCCCGCGGCCTCGGTCATCGCCGCACGTCAGGCAGGTGGCACGCTCTTGATCTCAGCCTCAACGGTAGCCATCGGATTTTCAGCGCTCTTGACGGTGCCGATAAGCGAAATCCGTTCCATCGGCATCGCGGGATTCCTGGTGGCTGGAATGAGTGTGTTGCTTACAAATACCATCGTTCCGACCGCGCTGGCGTGGCTCGGTCCGCGGATTAATCTTGGTCGATTGCCTTTTACTCCGAAGTTGGATGCGCATCGGGCTGAGCGCACTGGCATTCGCTGGCGGCAATGGGGCAAAGTGATCGTCGCGCATCCCTGGCTTGCCCTCCTTCTGGCAGGCACTCCTCTGCTTCTGCTCGCCTGGCAGGTCAGACGATTGGATACCAGTCTTCCGCGAGGGGATTGGCTTCCAGCGGCGGCAGAGTCTGTCCAAGCCCTCCACACCCTGAAACAAATGGATCGGGAAGGCGTTGTTGAATCGTTGCGCATCATTGTCGAGCTTCCCTCCGACTCCATCGCGCAAACCGACACTGGGTGGAGTGTGCTGGATCGTCTCACCAAGCGCCTCGCGAGCGATCCTCGTTCCGGGCGCGTGATTTCTATCACTACGATTGCGGACGGCAACCGGTCTTCCCTTCTTAATATCTCGCGCGAAACGCGTCGAACATTTCTCAGTAGCGACGGACAAGCGGCGCTGATCGAGGTGTTACCCGCGGGTTCGGTCTCCGTGCGCGATCAGGTCAACTGGGTGCGGGAGCTTCGGAAAACGGGCGCGCTAGCTCTCACCGGAGTTCCTGGCGCTACTCTTCTCGTTGGCGGCATCCCGGCGCTCAACGCCGATTATGAAACGATTATTAGAGACCGCTTTCCGTCGGTAATGGCGCTGGTAGTCGGCGGGACGCTCATTGCGCTACTCTGCGGGTTCCGATCTATCATCGTCGCCCTGAAGGCCATCGCACTCAACCTATTTTCGGTTGCCGCGTCCTTCGGAGCATTGGTTTTAGTTTTCCAAAACGGGCACGGAAGCAGATTCCTGGGAGTTCCTGAAGGAACTGGTAGCGTGTTTCCTCTTGTTCCGATCGTCGCCTTTGCCATCGTCTTCGGATTAAGCATGGACTACGAGGTGTTTCTAGTTGCACGCGTTTTGGAAGCGAGAAGGAACGGGCTGAGTGAAATCGATGCGATCCCGGAGGGTTTGGCTCGAACCGCAGGCCTGATTACGAGCGCCGCCGCGATCATGATCGTCGTATTTGCGGCGTTCACCTTCGGAGATTTTTTGGTGGTCAAGATGATCGGATTTACGCTGGCGGTCGCCGTGTTCATTGACGCGACACTCGTTCGTATCGTGATCGGTCCGGCGCTCCTTCGTATCGCAGGCGATTGGAACTGGTGGCCTGGCGGGCTCGCAAAAACGCGAGGGCAGCGTTCGTGATGGCAAGTCGCGGGGAATACATCGGCGACCTTACAAGGCTTCTCCGGAGGCACGGATCGCAGCATCCAGCGCGTCCAGAAACTGATGCGGCGTAGCGTAGATATAGTCAACCCAGGCGAGCTTTTTCTGCAGCGCCGGTGAGGGATGATTCGGCATGTGTTTCTCCTTGCGCGGCACCCACACGGTCTGCATGCCTGCTTTCTTAGCTCCCTGCAGGTTGCCGATGGTATCTTCTGCCATGATCGTCTGGATTGGCTTGATCGGGTCTGCCGGGTCGCGCATGTCGTTAACGGCCGCAAGCACTTTCTCAAAGACCTCGGCGTTCGCGCCCTTTTTATAGGGAGAAATCTCTTCCAGCCCAAAAATATGATGCTCGGGGATTACCTCGCCGAGGCCAAGCTTTTCCAGTTTCTCCTGTGCCTCTCCCGTTCCATGCTTGAAGGAATGCGTGAGCACTGCGACCTCAACCCCAGCGACGGTTAGCCGCTGTACCCTGCTTACCAGTCCGGCGTCGGTGCGGAGGAACCCAGTGCCCATGTGCCTATGCCACAGCCGTGTAATCCCTTTGTCTCCTTCCACGATTTTTTCCCGCAGTTCCTCGCGCGAAAGTTTTGCTCTCTTCCCGCTCTTCTCCCTTTTCTTGCGGTTCTGAAGCAGCCTCAGATTAAAAGCCATGGCGATCATGTCTTTATAAGGCGGGTCAAGGTAGGACGGGTCAAGGACCTGATCGTGCCGAATGCCTTCTTCCTCCTCGTCCCGGCGTGCTGCCTTCCAGTTGCGATAATAGATCTCCAGCATTCCGAATACGGAGCCGCCGCGGAGGCCCTGACTTTCCAGGCTTCCGGCCAGCTTGCTGATATACCGGCACAATGGGTCATCCGGATTCTGGTTGGCTTCTTCCTTGGCTTCTGCAATCAGTTTTTGCGCTGTCTTCCTTCGAAATATGGGAAGGCCATATTCCTTTTCGACATTCCGCCAGGACCGCAGGACGGAATTTTTGTATCTCCTGTTGTAAGGGTAGAGAAAGCAATCGAGATCCAAAATAATGAGCCTCGCTCTCTCGTGAAAAGGCTTAGGGTCCGGGTAGGCTTTAGTAGTCATGGACTCAGCCGCGCAGGCC
>PMSZ01000227.1 GCA_003168235.1 Acidobacteriaceae bacterium | reverse complement strand
AAGATTTCCCGGCAGGGATACACCCGCGCAAATGAGGACAATATCACCGTCGACGTCTTCAATATTCGCGACAACCTCGATGTCCACCCCTTCGTCATCAAACGCGTCCAGAAGATCGATCCTGTTGCTTAGGAGTTGGGCTGAGCTGGAAGCAATACCGTGACCGACGAGCTGCAGACGATCTGCACTTTTCAACAGACCACCGCGAAGAAGGTGGACGGCAAGCATGCTGCCGACGGCACCAGAAGCTCCGATGATCGAAATGCTGGTTGACATGCCCGAATTATGCGAAAGGTTGCTACCTTATGTAAAGGGATATAAGTTATGGACGAGGACTTCGCCAACTTGGGGATGGCGGAAAGTCGGTGTGTCCGTCAAGCCGTCTCTGGATGTCTCGTTGAGGTAGCAAGCCTGAGAGCTTTGGTTGGCACGGTACGAATCCAAAAGCGCAGTCAATTCTGGATTGCCCGTCACTTACCACATTCGCAGTCTGAACACTTCGTGCGATTCATGTGGCTAATGCCCGAACAAGGAGTTCAGGATTTGGTGCGCGATTGCATCGCCATGGCGACGAGCGCACCGATCAGGATCGCTGGGAAGAGCTGACCAACCATCGACTCGGCGACGGTAAGTGAACGGGCGATTGGAGAGACCGGAGAGACCTCGCCGCCAACAGTCGTGAGAGTGCAGAAACTGAAGTAAGTCAGCTTCGAGATCAGCTGGTCAAAATCCACAGGAGCACTGACGAAACGAAGAGAACCGGGCCGGAATTGTTCGACCACCTGAAAAGCGGAAGCCCAAGCCATTCCCAGAAGCAAATATGCACAAACGCCACCCTGGATGCGGCTCCAGGTCACAGGGCCTCCGCGAAACATCACCATAAGTACAATGCGAACATAAAGAAGCAAAGTAATTGTGGAGAGAATGCTGCCGAACTGGTGCAGGAGCGGCATCGGGTGGAAGCGTCCCGCACCCAGGCAGGCTGCGGTCAGCAGAACGAAAGCGATCAGCGAGAATTTTGCAGCGCGGCTCTGCTCTATGGCAAGGACTCCGAAAACCATTAGAGATCCCACGATTAGATCGAAGAACATGCGCCCTGGAATGCCCGCCTCGCAGAGCGGCGTAATTATGAAGACGAGCACGACCAGCGAAATGGTCAGTAGAGTGAGTCCGAGGTCGCCAGACCAGAACTCGCTCATTTGCGGATGGAAAAATTTCTGTCGAGGCGTTCTAGTTATTGTCATCACGACTCCCTGCACTCGATATAAGACGATCAAGAAAACCGATCATAGGTGCATCTCGGTTCGGAAACGCCAAAACCGGGAAACGCGTTCCTTTCGCGTCGCCCGTACTTGGCTCGACGGAAGCGCTACTCGACATGCGACCAATCGTCAGTCGGATTGTATTCCTGAATGGAGGCCGCGATCTTGACCGTGTCGGGACCTAAGTCGCGCTCATAGACCACGCCATCGCGGCCAGTGATGAAAGTCATGATGCCGGTTTCTGCGTACTTGAGGGGCGTTGCCAGGATTGCGAAGCCGCCAGTCATCTTGCCATTCACGATGTAGCTCTGGGCGCCGCCGGGGGCGTCGTCGCCTTGAGCAGTCAGGATGCGCAGCGCGTAGCCATCGATGATGAGAGGTTCACTGGGATAGAGCGTCGTGAGCGGCGGCCCGGCGAATTCGCCGATGTTCGCGAGCGGGCTCGAGCCCTGCTGCTCTGACACCGCCCAATAGAGCCCATCCTGCTTACCGGAAGTGCTAATGATGCGCTGGGCGAATTCAGCCGAATCACCACCGCCGGAAAAATAAACCTCCTGCGCGTTGGCGAGCGCGGAGCAAGCGTCGATCGTTAACAGCTCGTTGCGCCCAATGTCGCGAGCCCTGATTTCCTCGGCGCCGGCGACGGCATCGAAGTACCACTGGCGTGAAGTATTTTTCGCCAGCGGCACTGGGAAAGCAAAGTTGTCCGCTCCAATGTAGAGCACGCGACTGCCGTCGGTCATGTCGACCCAACGATTCATCTTCTCGTACTTTGACGCAAAGGCCTCTAACGCGGCCTTGTCTGCTTCTTTGTCTCCCGCGCTTAGCAGGACCTTGGGGTCGAGGCGGAGGATTTCCGCAACAGCAGTCTCATTGCCCGCCTTTGCCGCCTTGGCCAGCGCGGCGCCGGCCTCGGCTGGTGACGAGAACGTTATCTGAGTCTCTTCGGCAAACGCCGAGGTTTTTGTCTTGAGTTGTACAACCACGAGGGCAAAGGCGGCGAGCGCCAGCACTCCGATTACAACCCGCTTCCACTTCTTCGTCGTTTTGTTCGCATTCGATTCCATTTTCAATCTCCTTATGAAAGTTCTGATTTGTTTTTTTCTCTGTTCAATGGCCAATATGAATGACGGGCCTATTACCGACGGCGTCCGCCTCCGCCCGAGTGGTGCTCGGCCGGTGCGTGCGCTCTTGCCATGTGTGGCTGGGAGCGTCGTCCTTCCATGCTTCCTCGGCCGCGATTACTTTCCATGCGCTTTGCCCGGCCGTCTCCACTCATGCGCGAAGAGTTAGGATCGCGATTATCCGCAGCTGCACGCTCGACACCGCCATTGCCGCCGATCATTCCGTGATCGCCGTTATGCCCCCCGTTAGGACCGCGGTCTCCCCAGGAAGTGCCGTCAGCGTGAGGCTGTGTTCCGGACGGATGCTGAACGCCGCCGTTGCCGCCAATTAGCCCGTGATCTCCGTTGTGTCCGCCATTGGGTTGATCGCTCGGGTTGGAGCCAGGAACATCATGATGAAAGTGACCGTTAGGGCCGTAATAGCCATTCGGGTGATAGCCGCCGTTTGGTCCGTAATGAGTGTCGGTGCCAGGATGATAGCCAGAATTATTTGCCCAGGGGTGATAGCCGTTGTAGTGCGTGTTGTTCCAGGTGTGGTTGTTGATATAGGTGTTGTGGTTATAGATGATGGTGGAACCGCCGCCACCACCCCAGCCGCCGCCCCAGTTAACATTACATGCATGCCAACCCCAGCCTCCACCCCAACCGCCGCCACCGAACGTTGCGCCAATTGTGATACCACTTCCAAAGTAGAGGCCAA
>PMSZ01000217.1 GCA_003168235.1 Acidobacteriaceae bacterium | reverse complement strand
TTTCTTTGCCAAGGTGGATGAAGAACCCGGTTATTCGAAAGCGCCTGCATATCTCCCTGATGGCCAGCACCCTAGCCGCGACCTCTCTTTCTCTTACGCCCCAACTCTGTGCCGCGGAAGACGGCAACAAACCTTCCGAAAAGATCACGGCAACCGACGAACATGGGCGCACGATTTATGTAAATGACTCTGAGGAAAAGGCTCCGGCTCGCCACAGCCCGGAGGCCGAAGCACCGCGGCGCACGCTGAGGTACTGGAGTTCGAAGGAGAATCGCTGGAAGCCGGTGCCTCCGCCGAACGCCGCGTCCATGCGGGCGGCACGGTCGGCGGCAGCGGAGGTCAGCCAGTTCATGGGGCGGGAAAGCAGCCAGTCGGCAACCGCGGAGATTGTGGCGGCAAACTTCCGCGGCGCAACGGCGACGCCGGGAGATATTGACAGCGCCATCGAGCAGGCGGCGGCGCGGCATAATGTGGACCCGAACCTGGTGCGCGCGGTGGTGAAGGTGGAATCAAACTTCAACCCCAATGCGGTGTCGCGGAAAGGCGCGATGGGGCTGATGCAGTTGATGCCCTCGACGGCGCGGCAGCTGAACGTGAAGAATCCGTTCGATCCGGAACAGAATGTAGACGCGGGTGTGCGGCATTTGAAGCAGCTTTTGGAGAGCTACGGTGGCGACATCAAATTGACCCTGGCTGCCTATAATGCAGGGGCGAGAGCGGTAGCGCGAAGTTCAGGCGTGCCGCACTACACCGAAACGCAAAACTACGTCCGGCGGATCACCAACCTGTACTACGGGGGATCCGATTTTAACCCCGGCGTTGCGAGCGATCCAGTTCGAATGCAACGGGATGCGCGCGGCGTACTCTACATCAGCAACACAGACTAGGTTTGCGGCATCTGTTTATTTATCTCTCTTTGATTTCTGATTTCTGATTTCTAATTTTCTCTCCAGGCACCCAGGGCATCGGTTCAACGAACGGTTCACACGGGCAGGAACAAAGGCACGGGCGGTCATTTTGAAGAGTCCATCGCACCAGCGTAGTCTCTGGGGGGCGTTGTTGATGCTCGCTGGGTTCGCCGCGCTCACCGCTCCGGCGGCGCTGGCTCGTGCGCGGCATACCGACGCCTGGGCGCGGGACCATTTTGCCACCGCCGAGCGCATGCGCGAAGCGCTGAACGGACGTCCACCGGCCGAGCGGACCCGCCGCGACTACCAGCGGGTTTTAAACGCCTACCGCTCTGTTTATCTGGGCGCTCCCGCCGCGACCAAAGCGGACCCCAGCGTGGTTGCCGTGGCGGAGACGCTGGTGGAAATGGGGCGGCGTTTCGGCGACGATAAAATCCTGCACGAGGCCATCGATCAATACAAGTTCCTCCGCCGCGAGTATCCCGGCAGCAAGTACCGCTTCGACGGGCTTTTTACCATCGGCGAGATTTACAAAGACGATCTCAACGATCCCGTAGAGGCGCGGGCGGCATTCGAGGACTTTCTACATCGCTACCCGCGCAACCGGCTGGTGGATGATGCCCACGCGGCGGTGAAGGAACTCGACACCGAGGCAGCGGCACGGGAGCGGTCAACGCAGAAGATGGCGCGTAAGCGCGATTCGGTTGGGGCTTCTTCGAACACGGCAAGTTCGAATACCGGCGGGAACTCAGGTACGAGCGGGAACGCAGCGGGAGTGGATGACGCGACTGAAGCGGCGAATTCACCCGGTACTCGGCGAAGCACGCTGCCTCGGGTTACCGGCGTTCGCCACTGGTCGACTCCCGACTACTCGCGGGTTGCGATTGATGTGGAGCAGGAAGTGAAGTTCGGCTCGCAGAGGATTGCAAATCCAGATCGCATTTTTTTTGACCTGCGCGACACGACTCTGGCTTCCACTTTGGTGGGGAAGACTTTCGATGTCGATGACGGCTTTCTGAAGAAGATTCGCGTGGCGGAATTTCAGCCGGGACGTACTCGGATTGTGCTGGAAGTCGATAACCTGGCGAGCTATGACGCTTTTCTGCTGCCCGATCCGTATCGGCTGATTATCGATGTTCATGGCAAGGACACTCAGGGTAAGCAGAAGCGGCCGACGCTGCCCGCCGAGACGAGTGAATCGGACGACGACTCCGGGGGAGCGGCAGTGGCCACGGCAATAAGCGTGGACTCGCAACCGGATAGACGAAGATCGGTCCCCGCTCAGATGGGCTCGACTCGCGGTGCGGACGGGTCGCGGAAATCGGGATTGGTGGAAACGGACCTGCCAGCAGACAAGTCTGAGGCCGGTAACTCTTCATCCGGCGGTTCTTCACCTGGCAACTCGAGGAAACAGCCAAGCGGCGGTGGGGTGATTAAGACCACGGTAGCGGTGCAGGGAACGAACCGTCGCATTCCAAAAACGATTGTTCCAGCGGACGGCTCGACCGAAGCCGCGGAGTCGAAAGGGAACGCACCCACCGACGAGGAGAAGCTGCGAAAATCGGACATGCCGACGCCGTCAGCATCGTCGTCAAGATCGTCGGGAACGACGGCATCGTCTTCCTCTCCGTCGCGCCGGAAAAAGTCCCACTCAGCGGTGGTTGCGGCAACTGCTCCCGATACGGCGGACCTTGACTCGGGCACACATTCCGAGTCGCGGCTGGAATCGCGGGAAGCGACTCCAACGGCGGCGGGTGATAGATCTTTGACGCGAGCACTTGGGCTGAAAATTGGCAAGATCGTGATCGACGCCGGGCACGGCGGCCACGACACGGGGACGATTGGTCCAAACGGGTTGTGCGAGAAAGATGTAGTGCTCGACGTAGCGAAACGGCTGGGGCGGCTGCTGGAATCGCGGCTTGGCGCTGAAGTGGTTTACACGCGCAAGGACGACACTTTTGTTCCGCTCGAAACGCGCACAGCGATTGCGAACCGGGAGCGGGCGGATTTGTTCATCTCCATCCATGCCAACTCGAGCCGGGATGGGGATGCGCGCGGCGTCGAGACCTTCTATTTGAACTTCACCTCCTCGCCGGAAGCGCTGGAAGTTGCGGCGCGCGAAAACGCAGTTTCGGAGAAATCGATCCATGAGCTGCAGGATCTGGTGAAGAAGATCGCGCTGAAAGAAAAGATTGACGAATCGCGCGAATTTGCCGGCGACGTGCAGGAATCGCTCTACGGCGGGCTCTCGCTGGAAAACGCCGGGATCCGCAATCGCGGAATCAAGAAAGCTCCGTTTATTGTGCTGATTGGCGCGAATATGCCGTCAATTCTGGCGGAGATTTCCTTTGTGTCGAATCCCACGGACGAGCGCAAGATGGAGACTTCGGAGCACCGGCAGCGGATTGCGGAATCGCTGTACCGGGGGGTTGCGAAGTATGCCAATGGGCTGAGCGGAGTAAAGGTAGCCAGCAAGATTGAGAAGCCGTAAGGGCAGTGAGAACCGCAGCGCTGTAACGTTTTCTTTGTTCCCTTGAGGCCGGCTTCGCTGGCACAACAAGTCAACAATCAGACCGGAGCGCCGGGCACGAATCTAAATCTGTCTGTAACGTTAGCCCCGGGAAAGTCGGGCGGAACCTCGGGGACGGGAGCTGAGATGCCCTTTGCGACCGATGCGCGGTGGAAACTTTCTTAAGCTGCCAGTAGTCTAATCGAAAAGTAGAGGTATGCCTTTTTTCCGATGAAACTCCTACGACAGATTTCGATGGTTTTCCTCCTTTGCGCGATGGGCCTTGCGGCGGAGCAACCTGCAGCGAGGAGTGGTCGCTCCCAGGTTAGCGCTCAAGAAACGGGCAAGAACCTAGGGCGCCCTGTGGCTGTTTCCGCAGTCGCGGTGCTTCCAGACCAGTTTGGCGGATGGGCGATAAAGGGAGCTGTCGACAGGAGCGAGGATCCGGCGGCGGCGGATGCGGCGAATGCTCCGGTGCTGAAAGAGTACGGTTTTGTGAGGCTGGAGAAGGCGGCTTATACTCGCGACGACGGGCGCAATCTTACGATCCGAGCGGTGGTGTTCGAAGATACCAGCGGCGCTTATGGCGCTTTTACTTACTACGATTCTCCCGATATGGAGGAAGAGACGATTGGCGAACAGGGAGCCTTTCAGAATAGCCGCGTGCTCTTCTATCAGGGGAATGTGCTGGTGGATGCGGTGTTTGACCGGACCAGCGTGATGTCGGCTTCGCAGTTGCGGCAACTGGCCGGATTGCTACCGCAGGTCGAGGGTGGAAAGCGCAATGCTCCTTCTTTGCCGGGGTATCTTCCGAAGCGGATTTCCGACAGCACTCCCGCGCTGGAGAGAAGCACGACGAAATATGTTCTGGGGCCGGTGACGCTGGACCGGGTCAGCGCTCCTCTGGCGGCTGGGGTAGTCGACTTCAAGTCGGGAGCGGAAGTGGTAATGGCAAAGTATGCCGCGAAAGCGGGCGATTCGACGCTGATGCTGGTGGAGTATCCGACGCCGCAGATTGCGGCGGAATGGCTGCGGCAGATCGATGCCGCGCACAAGATCACGCAGCAGCAACCGGGAGTGGCTCCGATTGTCGATGTGGGGCCGTTCTTCGACGCGCGCACCGGACCGATTATTGTGATTGCGGCAGGACCGCTCTCGCAGAGCGAAGCGCGGTCGCTGATGGCGGCGATCAGCTACGAAGCCGACGTCACGTGGAACGAGAACACTTACGTCAGCAAGAAAGACAATCTGGCAAATTTTCTGTTCAATGCAATTGTTCTTTGCGGAATTGTCGTGGGACTAGCGTTGGTGGCCGGGGTGGCGTTTGGGGGCTTGCGGGTGCTGGTGAAACGGCTTTTTCCCGACTCGGTGTTCGACCGACCGGAGGCGGTGGAATTCATCTCGCTGCACCTGGAGGATACGCCTCGATCGGTGCCTCGGGAACGGTAAGTGACTCAATCGAATGTTGTTAGCTTCAAAATTGGGGCATTTTTGGCCGATTCAGACCGGTTTGCCGACTTGTGGACGCATTGTGTAAGTACTTGAAAATAGGACTATTTAAGTCGCAAATTTTGCTTGACACTGTGGTTTTAAGGCTCATAAGATTCCCGCAGAAAGTTCTGATGGATAAAACCTCCGTTAGGACTATTCTCCCTTGAAAGAAAAGGCCTCCCAAGTTGCCGGGTGGCCTTTTCGTTTTGCAGGCAGTCGGGTCCTCAGCGCCTTGTCTTCCATTGCACTAGCAGCTGAAAACTGGCAGGTGGGAACTGGGAACCGGCCGCGTCCGTACAATACAGTGGACAGCGGTTGTGAACTCGGGAGGAGACGCGAATGTTTTGCGATCAATGTGGAGCGCAGTTGCAAGCGGGCGAAGCGCGCTGTGGACGCTGTAGCAAACTCGTGGTCGGGCTGGTTGAGCTACGGCGCAGCCGGGTGCGCGAGCATGTGCGCTTGCTGGGCATTCTCTGGATGGCGTACTCCTCTTTGTATGTTGTGGCCGGAATAGTGCTGCTCGTGGTGGCGCAGACGATTTTCAGCGGATCATTCCATTTCAACGGTGGGCCTCCGCCCGAGGTCACGGTCTGGCTGCGGCCTCTGATTAGTTGCATCGGATGGTTGGTGCTGGCCATTGCCGCGATGGGCTTCTTCACAGGCTGGGGCTTGCTGCAGCGAGAGGCGTGGGCGCGAACGGTCGCTCTGGTGGTCGGCTTCGTCGCGCTGCTCAGGATCCCACTCGGAACAGCGCTCGGTATCTACACACTCTGGGTGCTGCTGCCGTCGCAATCGAACGAGGAGTATGCTGCGATGGCACAGGCGGCGTGATGCGCTCGAAGCAGTTCGGCGAAGCCAATCTTGAAGTCAATCTTGACGACCGGAATTCAATGAAATAGAGGCGCTTCAGCGGCGAGTGAAGGGTTACGTTCGCTTGCCTCGCGCGTTTGCAGGAATCGGCGACGGGTCTTAGAATCGAAGGACAGGAATCGAAGGCGGAGATCATAAAAGCCGACGTAGCTCAGTTGGTAGAGCAGCCGATTCGTAATCGGCAGGTCACCAGTTCAAGTCTGGTCGTCGGCTCCATTCACAAACTCAGCCACATATCCAATACAACTATTTTGCAGAATCGGGCGTTGTGCCCGACTTCACTGCGGTCGTCCGACTCGCATCTTGCCGGATCAGCAACGCCAAGCGCGGAAACAAAAAATGTCCGCCGGCGTCATCGATAACATTCACTTGGCAAGTATAGAAACCGGGCCTGAGCGAGGTCAGCGGTACGTCTAGTTGAAAGACGGCCGCATTGCGCTCGCGCGCGTTAAGTTCGGTTAATTCGACGAGCGAGCTTTCATAGGCTTTGGTTTTGCCGCGGAAGAAGGCGACGTTAGACAAGAGACGGATGTTGGGCTGGCGAGCACCGTCCTGGGCGGAGCCTGCGACTCCGGCGGAATCCGCGGCCGCCGGGCGGGCTGGATCGTAGACTTCGTAATAAAGAAGCAGGTGCTGCGCGCCCGAGAACACGTGCGTGATGTTGGGGATGATTTCGGAACCGTCGTGCACCAGCGGGCTAAGATTCGCACCTTTCTTTGCCGGTTGAACCTGGCTGGCCAGTACCACGGAACTCATCTTCAGCGGAAGCGCCTTCAGTTCGGGCACGTCGATGTCGGTTTCGAAAGATCCCATGCGTCCTGTCTGATTTTCGCGGACAACAAATTTCAGATGATACTTGCCGCTGAGCAGGCTCATCCCGGTGTCATACTGCACATTCTTTTTCTGCACTTCGGTCGACGTGTTTACGGCGAGCTTCACGGTGTCGCGAATTCTATTCAAGGGATGATGTTCGTTATCGAGCACCATTCCAATTACATCGAGAGTGGCCTTGTCGTGGTCGCTGCTGCGGACGAACGGAATTTGCGATCCCGGCACCACCAGCGAGATGGGGACGAAAAACTTGTTGTTCTCCAGGCGGAAGAAAGCGACGCCCAGAAACAGTGGCAAATCCGTGGCTGGAAGTTCGGAAGCGAGTTCTTCCTCGAGCTGCCGCTCTTTGTCGTCCTGCGTGGCATGTTTGAAATCCGCGGGCGCGTAGTAACCACGGCGGTAGTCGATCTTCGCTCCGGGAACATTGCATTTCACGACAATGCGCCGGTAACGCCCGTCACGCGCCAGGTTCGTGCTGCGGTAGCCGAGCAGATAGTAAGTCGAGGTGTCCTGCTGCACTCCCTTGAAAATCTTGCTGAAGTCGTTGGAGTCAAGAAAAGCGCGACCGCCGGTATCGCTGGCTAGCGTGACCAGCGTTTCCTGGGTCGTGAAATTGGAATTCAAGGCGTTGAGCGTCGCCTGTCCGGAATACGCCGAAACGCCGCGCAGGCTGGCGTTCTGGGCCTCTCCGCCGGCCACCAGCGCCTGCAGGCCGCGCATATCCATTGTGTAGATCGCCAGATTGGAACGCACCGCGGCGTTCACCCCAGCCCGGAGTTCGGATTGGTTCTCGATGCCGGTGCGGTCCATGCCGCTGGAAAAATAAATTAACGATTTCTTCTGCTGAATGTGGGAGAGTTGTTCGGCCACGGAGCGCAAGGCTTCCAGACGCCGGTCAGTGCTGAAAATGTTATATTCGGTATCGTCGGCGGTGAAGGGTTGGCCGCTGTCGGGGGTGCCCTCGGTCGTGCCCGTCGTGCCTTCTTCAAAACCCTGGCCGCTGCCGGTGCTGAATTCGTCCAACTGTTTTCTCAGGAGTGCGCGATCGGTGGTGAAGTCCTGATTTACGAGCAGGGAGCTTCCCAGCGACACGATAGATACCAAATCGGCAGGCGCCATTTGGGCATCGAGGTAGTGTTGGGCAGAGGCTACGGCGTGGTCGATTTCATCGGGTTCCATAGCGGAGAGATCGAAGAAAAGAACGATGAGGCGGCGGTCCTTGTATTGATCTGCCGTAGTCGCGGCGGATTGCGACACAGGCGCTTCTCCAGGAGCCACGCCGGGAAGTGGCTTGGCCTGGGCCACATCGAGCGCGGGAACGATATCGACATTTTCCACGTCGAGAGATGCGATCTTCTGCGGTTTGTTGTCTTCGAGGACGGTAAAGTTTTCCGGCTTCAATCCGAGGACGAAGTTTCCTTTCTTGTCGCGCACGGTTACGTTGACGAGCACAAGGTCCGATTCCGCATGTAACACATAGCCCGATTGCTGCTGCGAGGAGGACGCGGGGCAGAGAAGCGCAACGAGCAGTAGAAGAGCCAATCTCCGACGTGCTAATCCAGTTGGTGCGCTGGTCATGGTGATCTTCATCTCATCAAAAGTCCGGGGCAGTTGGGTGCTCCTCAAAAGCGAAAGCGCGCCGTCATGGTGAACTGTCGCATGGCCCCAGCCGCTGTAACCTTGCCAAATTGGGGCGTATCAAAGTTCGTATCTATCGACGAATAATTGACTAGGTTGAATATGTTAGTGGCCTGGGCGCGGAACTCCAAGACGCGAGCCTCCTTCAACGGAAATAGTTTCGTGAATGCCATGTCAAGGACTCTGGTCCCAGGACCGATGATGCCGTTGCGCCGGGCATTACCGTAAGCCAGAAGTTGTCCATTGCCGTTTTCGGGTGGTGCGGTGAACGCTGCAGTATTGAACCACTGAGCGATCGAAGGATTAGAAAGGCTAACCGATTGCCCAGGAACGACGTCGGGGCGCAACGTACTGTTTGTCCCTGTATTCACATCGTTGACGTCGTTCAGAAATCGTGGAGTGAACGGCAGCCCGGAGGCGATCGTCCAATCGCCGCTCCATTGCCAGTCGCCGGCAATGGCGCGCCATGGGGTGTTCCCGCTGAGCCAGCGCTTGTCATGGCCAAAGGGCAACTCCAGTAGATAATCCGCGGTGAACTTATGTTTCTGATTAAAGCTGGATAATCCTCGCTCCGCCGACAGGTCGAACGGATTCTGCGCTACATTGGCTGTCCCTCCGCTGGTAGATGCGCCACCGCCGGCGGCGCCGGTGCCACCCGCACCCAGTCCGGCACTGCTCGCCGCCGAGGTCGCTCCGGCGCCGATCGAAGACGCATCGTCGATCGACTTTGAAAATGTGTAGGTGCCGCCGATAGAGAATCCCGCTGACAAGCGTTTGCGCAGTCGCACCGATCCAGCGTTGGCCTCGGAATCGCCCACCGAGTTTTCGTAGGTGAAGGCTTGGACACCGGCTATGCGAATGCCAGTCAAAGTTCGGTTCGGAGCTTCGAGAATGTCGAGGTCTGTGCCCTTGGTTCCGGTGTAGTCGAGATTGAGCAGCAGGGTAGGGCGAATCTGCTGCTGGAGGTCGAGATTGCGGATCTGGACATAGCCTAGGTGGTAATTCGGATTTACGGCGTAATTATTGGTTATAGTGCCAGCAGCGGGCGGGGGAAATCCGCTTTGCAACGTCAGCGCTCCAGGAGCGGCTTGAACGTTGGTCGAAGTTGTGGCGAAAGGCGGCTGCAAGGCGAGTTGCTGCGCGATGCTCTGGTAGGCACCGGTGTTGTAGTTGATGCCATATCCGCCGCGAACCACAGTATTGGGGAGCGGCTTCCAGGCGAAGCCTAGACGTGGAGCAAAGTTGTTGCGATCTGGGCGAACCAAGGTAGCCGGAAGTCCGGGCGTTCCTGGCTGAATCGGAGTTACCGTCGCGGACGAGAGCGGCAGTTCGGGATTCAATACAGCTGGAGACAGGGCGAGGTTCACAAGGCGGTTGTTGATTTCTGTCAGCGGCGAAACGTACTCATAGCGCACACCGAGATTGAGCGTGAGGTTGGCGCGCATCTTCCATTCATCTTGCACGTACAAATCCCAGTAATTACCGCGGAAGTATTCGGGTTGTCCGAATTGCACGGAGGTCTGTTGCGGAAGTCCCAAAAGAAAATCGGCAAAGTCATAACCTGTGTTGTTCGCAGGCTGGCCGCTAACCATCTGCGATGTATTGACGCCGGTGAAGACAAACGATCCGCGCGGATTGCTGTCAGTTTCAGTATTCACCTGCACGCGCCGGTAATCTGCGCCCCAGCGCCAGGTGTGTTTGCCGTGGTTCCAGATCACATTGTCGGAGAAGGTGTAAGTCTGGCTGCGGTTGAGCGCAGGAGCGGTGTCGCTGAGACTGGCGAGATCAGAAAAGGACAGATTGGGCAAACCCCAA
Organism: Acidobacteriaceae bacterium; assembly: GCA_003168235.1. Taxonomy (GTDB): domain Bacteria; phylum Acidobacteriota; class Terriglobia; order Terriglobales; family Acidobacteriaceae; genus Acidiflorens. Next base: position 14,515 of record PMSZ01000217.1, on the reverse strand, counting down.
TCGAACGGATTGGTGGAAACCCCCGTGATTCCCAGCGTGCCGGTAATGTTGTTGTTGAAAGCATAAAGGTTCTGCGTGTGCGTGCGATTGCGGTTGAAGTCGGCACGAACAATGTTGGTCAGCTTGCCGATGCTGCGAGTGTAAGAGACCGGAATGTCAAAACTGCGAATGGTGGTGCTGCCGCCCACGCTGGGGAACGGATTGGTCAATGTGACGCTCGATTCGTGGAAGTGGAACCCAACGCTCAGGTTGTTGCGCGGAGCATTGCGGCCACCGCCGCGGCGCCCGCGAACTGGCGCGGCCCCGAAGGTGTGGTTCACACGAATATTCAGATCGTCGCGGTCGCTGGTGGCAGATGTTACGTAGTGGAAATTTTGAACCGTGCCGGGCAGGTTTGGCAGCGGAATATAGTTCAGTAATCCTAGCGCTGCTGAGTTGATGCTGGTGGCTGGAATCACATTGCAGGTTGGATTGCAGGGAAAAGGACTGTTGGTGGCGGGGTTGAAAATCTGCACCGGGACGCCCGAAGGGTATATAGTCTGCGAAAAATTTCCCTGTCGCTCCAGGAGAGTGGGTACGGTGGAAAACTCGTCAAAAGGGTTTTCGCCGAGTTTGCCGTTGAAGTTGATGAAGTAGAAAGTTTTGCTGCCGCCGTTATAAATGTGGGGGATGTTGAGCGGGCCGCCGACGGATCCACCAAAACTATTTTGCAAATAGGCCGGTTTCTCGGTAGGTGCGCCGGTGAGCGAAAACGGCGATGCATTCAGCGCCGAATCGCCGATCCCGTAGTACAAGGATCCGTGCGGGCGATTGGCGTCAAATCCGCGCCGGCCAAAACCGCCGCCACCACCGAATCCTGCACCTCCGCGGCCACCGCCCTGACCACCAAATCCGCCCCCAGTTCCAAATCCTCCGCCTTGGGACGCGGCTTCGAAGCGCTGTTGCATTTGGTCGGGACTCATGGCGTTGAATGAATTGCTCGTGTTGCCGGAGACGGCCACGGACTCGGTCGCGTTAGCCATGTCGGGTGCGATACCGGGGACGGGCATTCCGGCAGAGGCGACATCGGACATGGAACTGCCCGCTGACTCGTGTCCTGCTTCAGACTGATACACGGAAAGGTTCTGAAAATCATGGCCAGAGGGCGTCGCGCGCTTCTGCTGGGTGTTTGCATTCTGATTGCGGGAGGCTTCACCATTGATCTTCGGGAAGGCGCGGGAGCGCGACTGCAGCACCAGTTCAAAATTCGCCTGCAGGTTGGCATGGGTTGCGTCGAGAACAATCTCCTGCTCGCCGGCGGCAAACGCTGTCATCTGCACTTTCAAGATAAAGTGGCCATCAGCGGGAATGCGCAGCGAGTAACTGCCGTCGACATCGGTGGAGGTATTGAACACTTCTTTTGTGTCCTTATTTGTGGCGGAAATTCCAGCGCCGGGAATTGGCATGTTGCCCGATTTCACGATGCCGTGAATGTTGCGGTCTGAAGCCGAGGACACAGCGGTTTGGGCGCAGCACAGCTGGGGATGCAGCCAGACGAGGCTCAACAAGAAAAACAATTGGGGGACGAACTTCCGGCATAGGATGGCCTTGGTTACCGAGAGGTTGGTGCTCGATCCGCTCATAGCGCGCGCAAGAATTTGGTGTTTCTGACTCAAATCATACCGTTCTCGTTTAGTGAGAACTGTAGAGTTTTGTGACGACCTGGAGGGATTTCCGAGGATGGGTTGTAGACTCAGGGCTCTCGGCTTTATTGTTTACATCGCAACCGTTTAGGTCTTTATCTTTAGTCCGGAGGAACACAACTTTGCGAACGACTATTCTCGCCGCCCTGGTTGCAAGTTTGACGCTCTCAGCATTCGCGCAGAAACATCTGCCGCCACAAAAGCCCGATTCTGGGCAGAAGCCTGGGACTGCTGGGGTGGCACCTGCGACCGGGACGCAGACAGACAAAGATGCTGATCAGGGTGAAGACAAGGGACCGTGGAAGGGCCTGCAATATCGACTGGTCGGCCCGTTTCGCGGCGGGCGCGTGGTCGCAGTATCGGGTGTGGTGGGACAGGAGAATGTCTACTATTTTGGCTCGGTTGCGGGTGGCGTTTGGAAGACGACAAACGGCGGTCTCACCTGGAAGCCGATCTTCGACAAGCAGAAGGATGCTTCGCCCGCGATTGGGGCGATAGCGGTTTCGGAATCCGATCCGAATGTCATTTACGTCGGCACCGGAGAAGCGTGCATTCGCGGCAACATTGTCGGCGGGAACGGTATTTATAAATCGACCGATGCAGGAAAGACCTGGATGTTCATCGGACTCGGCGACACTCACGCCATCGGGCGCATCGCGGTAAATCCGAAGAATTCCGATATCGCTTTTGTTGCCGCGCTAGGTCATCCATTTGGCGACAACGAGGAGCGGGGGGTTTTCCGCACGCAGGATGGCGGCAAGACTTGGGAGAAAGTGCTCTACAAGGATGCGAAGACGGGCGGGATCGATGTTGTGTTCGATCCCAGCAATTCGAACGTTCTGTTCGCGGCATTATGGCAAGCGCGGCGGACTCCGTGGAGTTTGGACAGCGGCGGCCCGGGTAGCGGGCTTTACCGTTCGAGCGATGGCGGAACGACCTGGAAACAACTCAAAGGCCACGGATTGCCGGAGGGGACTCTCGGGCGCATCGGGGTCACGGTGTCGGGCGCGAATCCTAACCGGGTGTGGGCGGTGGTCGAGGCGGAAAAAGGCGGGATTTATCGTTCGGATGACGGTGGCGATTCGTGGCACGTGATGACGGATGACCATCGCTTTCGCCAGCGTGCGTGGTATTACTCGCACATTTTTGCCGATCCGAAGTCGGCGGAGACGGTGTATATCCTGAACACGGCGGCGTATCGGTCGAATGACGGAGGCAAGACATTCGACTCGATCCATGCGCCGCATGGCGATAATCACGGTCTGTGGATCGATCGAACGAATCCGAAGCGGCTGATCAATGGCAACGATGGCGGCACGACGATTTCGATCGACGGCGGTGAAACGTGGAGCACCGTCTATAACCAACCCACGGCGCAGTTCTACCATGTGACCACCGACAACCGGTTTCCGTATTACATCTATGGAGCGCAGCAGGACAACTCGACCGTGGCGATCGCCAGCGCAAGCGCGAGAGGGGGGATCGATCGTCCGGACTGGTACGACGTGGGAGGCGGCGAGAGCGGATACATCGCGCCCGACCCGGCGGATCCGGAGATCGTGTATGCCGGCTCCTACGGGGGCGAGATCACGCGCTACGATCACCGGACCGGCGAGGAGCAGGCGATCAATCCATGGCCGGTGAATCCGATTGGATGGGCCGCGGCCGACGTGAAACACCGTTTCCAGTGGACGGAGCCGATTGCGTTTTCTCCGCATGACCCGAAGACGATGTATTTTGCGGGCGAGGTGCTGTTCAAGACGAACGATGGCGGGATGAGTTGGACGATCATCAGTCCGGACCTGACACGGAATGACAAGTCCAAACAAGGACCTTCAGGTGGACCGATTACCAAGGACAATACCGGCGTTGAGGTTTATGACACGATTTTTTCCGTGGTGGAATCGCCAGTACAGGAGGGATTGATCTGGGCTGGCACGGATGATGGACTGGTGCAACTTACGCGCGACGGAGGCGAGCATTGGGAGAACGTCACTCCCAAGGGGATGCCAGAATGGGGAACGGTGAGCATGATTGAGGCGTCAGCGCGCGATGCGGGGACGGCTTATCTGGCGGTCGAGCGGCACAAGTCGGATGATTTTGCGCCATACGTGTTCAAGACCTCGGACTTTGGAAAAACCTGGACGAAGCTCATTGCTGGCCTTCCGGCGCAGAACTATGTTCATGCGGTTCGCGTCGATCCGCGACGTGCGGGATTATTGTTCGCGGGAACAGAACATGGGGTGTATGTTTCCTTCAATGATGGCGCGCTGTGGCAATCGCTGCAATTGAATCTGCCAGTTTCTCCAGTCAACGACCTGGTGATCAAGAACAGCGATCTGGTAGTGGCAACGCACGGGCGCAGTTTCTGGGTGCTGGATGATATCAGTCCGCTGGAGCAGTATGACGACTCGATTCCGCAGCGGGAGACGCATCTGTTTAGCCCCTCGAAGGCGAACCATACCGTGTTTCGCGGCGGAGGCGGGAATGTGGGGAAGAATCCTCCGGCGGGAGCGGTGATCGATTACTGGCTGAAGACTTCGCTGAAGAAGAGCGACGCGACGAAAGCTGAACAGGCGAAGGTCTCTGCGGCGAATGAGAACCTCGCGGCGAAGAGCGACACGGGCTCGGCAACTTCCGCCAGTGCTTCCGCTGATGTCAAGAAACCCGATGCGGAGTCTGAGTCTCCGAAGATCACGCTGGCGATTCTTGATTCGTCGGGGAAGGTGATCCGCAAGTTTCCCAAGAAGAAGGAAGAATCTGGCGGCGGCGAGGAAGAAGACTTCTTTAATCGCGGTGGCGGCGCGGCGAACCTTTCGGTTGACGCGGGACTAAACCGCTTTGTGTGGGACCTGCGCTACGAGGGAGCAACGGAAGTTCCGAAGGCGCCGTTGTGGGGTGGGAGCACAGACGGTCCTGAGGCGCTGCCTGGCAAGTATCAGGTGCGGTTGACGGTGCTCGGCAAGAGTTACACCGCGCCGCTCGAGATTGCGGCCGATCCGCGGTTGAAGATCAGTCAAGAGGACCTGGCGAAGCAATTCGATCTGCTGCTGAAGATCCGCGACAAGGTCACGGAGACCGACGTCGCTATTCTTCAGATCCGTGATCTTCTCGAGCAGATGAAGGCGATTGATGCGCGGCTGAAGAACGATCCACGAGCGAAGGTGATTGCCGACGCGGGCAAGGCGCTGGATAAGAAGGTGACGGTAGTTGAAGAAGCGTTGATCCAGACCAAGGCCAAGAGCGGGCAGGACGTGCTGAATTTCCCCGTGCGGCTGAACAACGATCTGGTGGCGCTAGGTGGCGTGGTCGAGAGCGCGGACTCTGCCCCTACGAAGCAGTCCTATGAAGTGTTCGATGTGCTCAGCAAATCGGTTGATGAGCAGTTGGCAAAATGGAAAGCGATCGTTGCGAGCGACGTGGCGGCATATAACGGCCTGGTGAAACAGCAGGAGGTCCCGGCGCTGATCTTGGCGCAGCCACAGGCGGAGAACTAGAGCAACGGTGCTGGCTGGATGGGGACGCCCGCCGACCGAGCCACCCTGGCTATTTCTCGACTCTGGCCAGCAGTTCTACGAATTTCTGTCGGCGCTCAGATTGGTCTTTGCCATCGAGCGCCTCGGCATGCTGGGTAACATTCATCGAGCAGAATTTCGGGCCGCACATGGAGCAGAACTTCGCGTCTTTGTAAAAGTCGTCGGGCAGCGATTCGTCGTGCATGGCACGGGCGGTTTCCGGGTCAAGCGAAAGTTCGAACTGCTTATTCCAGTCGAAGAGGAAGCGTGCGTATGAGAGCGCGTCGTCGCGATCGCGCGCTCCGGGGCGATGGCGCGCGACGTCGGCCGCGTGAGCGGCGATTTTATAGGCGATAACTCCCTGCTTGACGTCTTCGGCGTTGGGCAATCCGAGATGTTCTTTCGGCGTGACGTAACAGAGCATCGAAGCTCCGTGCCATCCGATCATGGCCGCGCCAATGGCGCTGGTAATGTGGTCGTAGCCGGGAGCGATGTCGGTGACGAGCGGCCCGAGCGTGTAGAATGGCGCCTCGTGGCAGAGCTCCATTTCTTTTTTTACCTGCAGTTCGATCTGGTCCATAGGAATGTGACCGGGGCCTTCGATCATCACCTGGACGTCGTGTTCCCAGGCTTTTTGGGTTAGCTCGCCCAGCACTTTTAGTTCGGCGAACTGCGCGGCATCGCTGGCATCGGCAAGGCAGCCTGGGCGCAGCCCATCGCCAAGCGAGAAGCTGACGTCGTGCTTCTTGAAAATCTTGCAGATCTCGTCAAAGTGCCCGTACAGAAAATTTTCCTTCTTGTGGAAGTTCATCCACTGCGCCAGCAAAGCGCCGCCGCGGCTGACGATGCCGGTGATGCGGTTGCGGACCAGCGGCACGAATTCGCGCAAGACGCCGGCGTGAATGGTCATGTAGTCCACGCCTTGCTCGGCTTGTTCTTCGATCACTTCGAGCATGAGGCCGATGGTTAGATCTTCGTTGCGGCGGACGCGGGAGAGCGCCTCGTAAATCGGCACGGTCCCGATGGGTACGGGCGAGGCATCGATGATCGCTTTGCGGATTGTGGGAATATCGCCGCCGGTGGAGAGGTCCATGACGGTGTCGGCACCATAGTGGACGGAGTGGTGGAGCTTTTTCAATTCCTCATCGATATTCGAAGTGGTGGCCGAATTGCCGATGTTGGAGTTGATTTTGCAGTTGAAGGCGATGCCGATGCCCATGGGCTCGAGCGAGCGGTGGTGGATGTTGGCGGGGATGATGGCGCGTCCGCGAGCGATTTCGCTGAGCACCAGTTTGGGCTCGATCTTCTCGCGCTGCGCGACGAAGGTCATTTCCTCGGTGACGATACCGGCGCGCGCGAAGTGCATTTGCGACACGTTCCGGGAACCGTTGGAGGAAGCTGACGCTGCCAGGCGTTTTTCAATCCACGCGTCTCGAACTGCCATAAGGTCTCCCTTGCGAAGCTGAGTATGTCGGATTATCGCATTGCGTGCGGAGAGCGGCAACTTCGTGCGTAGGGACCGGCCCCTAAAGGGGCAGGTTGTTCCCTTGAAGGTGTCGTATCGCTAACGCGACGCCCTGATACGAAGCGTATCGCGGGTTTGATAGCTTCTGATGCGACTATCGCTTCGCCGCTCGCAGGCGCGATTCGAGGGCTTTCACCTCGGTGTTTAACCCTTCGGGAAGATGCGTGCCGAACTGAGCGAAATGCTCTTTAATCGAGGGGACTTCCGCCAGCCAGCCATCAATATCGACGGCGAGTAGTTCATTGACCTGGTCGCTTGTAATATCGAGCCCGGTAGTGTCGAGATTAGCGACTTCGGGAATGCGTCCAATGGGCGTGTCTTTGGCATGGACTTTGCCGTCGCAGCGCTCGAAGATCCATCGGAGGACGCGGCTGTTTTCGCCGTAACCCGGCCAGAGGAATTTGCCATTCTTATCCTGGCGGAACCAATTCACGTAAAACACTTTGGGGAGTTTCGAAGCGGTAGACTGCGCTCCGATCTTGAGCCAGTGCGCGAAGTAGTCTCCCATGTGATAACCGCAGAATGGAAGCATGGCCATGGGATCGCGGCGCAGGCGGCCAACTTGTCCGATGCTGGCTGCGGTGGTTTCACTGCTGACGGTTGAGCCGAGAAAAGTTCCGTGCTGCCAGTCGAAGGCTTCAGTGACGAGCGGGACGATGCCGGCTCGGCGTCCGCCGAAAAGAATGGCGTCAATGGGGACGCCTTTGGGGTCCTCCCACTCGGGCGCGATCACGGGGCACTGGCTGGCGTGCGCGGTGAATCGGGCATTGGGATGTGCGGCTTTTCTGCCTGACTCCGGAGTCCAGCGGCGGCGGAGCCAGTCGACGAGATGTGCCGGCTTTTGGTCGGTCATTCCCTCCCACCACACATCGCCGTCGAGAGTCATGGCGCAGTTGGTGAAAATGGCGTCGTGGGTAATGCTCAACATCGCGTTGGCGTTCGACTTCATGCTGGTGCCGGGCGCGACACCGAAGAACCCGTATTCCGGATTGATGGCGTAAAGGCGGCCGTCGGCACCGAATTTCATCCAGGCAATGTCGTCGCCGATGGTCTCGACTTTCCAGCCGGGAATGGTCGGGATCAGCATGGACAAGTTGGTCTTGCCGCAGGCGGAAGGAAATGCACCGGTCATGTATTTGGCCTGACCGGAGGGGCTGATGAGTTTGAGAATGAGCATGTGCTCAGCCATCCAACCTTCGTCGCGGGCCTGAACGGAGGCGATGCGCAAGGCGTGACACTTTTTTGCGAGCAGCGCATTGCCGCCGTAGCCGGAGCCGTAGGACCAGATCTCGCGCGTCTCGGGAAAATGGCAGATGTATTTGTTCTCGGAGTTGCAGCGCCAGGTTGAGTCCGCCTGATTGGGGCCGAGCGGATCGCCGACGGAGTGCAGTCCGCGGACGAATTCACCATCTTTGCCGAGCGTTTCAAACACGCGGGTGCCGACGCGCGACATAATGTGCATGCTGACCACGACGTAGGTGGAGTCGGTGATTTCGACTCCGAGTTTGGCGGTGGGCGAGCCGATGGGGCCGAGGCTGTAGGGAATGACGTACATTGTGCGGCCGACCATGGAGCCGGCGAAAAAACCAGCCAGCTTTTGCTTCATCTTGGTAGGATCTTCCCAGTTGTTGGTGGGACCCGCGTCTTCCTTAGTACGGGAGCAGATAAAAGTCGAATCTTCGACGCGGGCCACATCGGCGGGATCGGAACGGACGAGCACACTGTTGGGTCGCTTCTCTGGGTTGAGAGGGACGCCGATGCCGCTCATGATGAGATAGCGGACAAGCGACTTGTATTCTTCCGGCGAGCCATCGCACCAATACACGCGGTCCGGTTTGCACATCTGGGCCATTTCGGCAACCCATTGCTCAAGTTTGGGATGACGATGATGGTTGGTGGACGTTTCTACCTCTATCGTAGTAGTACCCATGATAAGTTCTCCTCGATTGCTCGCGGAACAAACCCCATATTTTCTCTCTTTTGAGAGGATTATTCCAGCTGGATCGGAGGCCTATCATTCTGAAGATAGTTAGTCGGATCGGGCATGCGCAAACAGGCCCGACACGAAGCTGACGAAATCCCAGTAGAGATCGCCGTAAATGAAGGGAGTATCATGCGAAGGACTGAGCGAGGCCCGCGGAAAATGGAGTTGAGCAATGCCTGAGTCGATTGACTGGCCGCCGCCGCGTTCGCCACGTCGCGGACGGCGACACATCCTAATTGCCTTCGCACTGCTGGCGGCCGTCCTGCTGGGCGGCCGGACTGCACTGTCCTATTACGTGGATGCACTTTGGTTCGGATCGCTCGGATACGGGGAAGTATTTTGGAAAACGCAGGGTCTGCAGTGGGGCATCTTCGCGAGCTTTGCCGCCGTCACTTTTGCGATTCTGTATGGATCGTTTCTCGCGCTGAAGCGGGCGCATCTCGCCGATTTGCCGGGCGGTCACACCATCTTCATCGGCGGACAACCGGTGAAGCTTCCGGTTGAGCGTGTTCTGCGTATCGCCGCGCTCGTCGTTTCGCTCGTGATTGCGCTCGCCACTGGAGCCAGCATGATGGCGGAGTGGCCAACGCTGGCGTTGTATTGGTACGCGCCCAAGGTTTCGGGTCCAATCGTCGATCCGATATTCGGCAAGCCACTGAATTTTTTCCTGTTCGTGCTGCCCACGTGGCAAGTGACGGCCGGATGGTTGCTTACGCTGGCTGTGATCATCTGCGCGCTGGCGGGATTCTTCATCCTTATTACCGGCGGCAGCCGGATGCTGGCGGGGAGGCTCAGCCGCTCCGTCGCTCTGCCTTGGCGTGGACTCTCGATTGCGTCTGCATTCTTGTTGCTGATTGTCGCAATGCGGGTGTATATCAGTCGATTCGAGTTACTGCTCGAAGATCATACGATCTTCGGGGGTGTGACTTACACAGACGCCCACGTCACGCTCATGGGACTGCTCATCGTCTGTATTGCGCTGGTTTTGGGCGCGGCGATTGCAGCTGGTAACGCCGCGCGGACGCCACGCGGAAGCTGGCTGATTGCGGCGGTTCTTCCGGCGATCGTTTGTTATGTGGCGCTGCAGGGAGTGTCGTGGTATGTCAGCAGCTTTATCGTCAAGCCGAACGAGCTGGTGCGAGAAAAGCCATATATCGTTTTCAACACGGAGTTGACGCGGCAAGCTTACGGATTGAACCGAATCGCGCAGCGCGAATTTCCCGCGGAAACGACGGTGGACGCGGCCGAACCGGCGAGCAATCAGGCCACGCTGCAGAATATTCGGCTATGGGACTGGCGCGCGCTGCAGGACACGCTGCGGCAGATCCAGGAAATCCGCACCTACTACGACTTTCCCGACATCGACATCGATCGATATGAGATTGACGGCACTACTCGCGAGGTGATGCTGGGAGCGCGCGAGCTGAATGTCGACAAGTTGCCGGAAAGCAGCCGCAACTGGATCAATGACAAGCTGATCTATACCCACGGCTATGGCATCACGATGAATCCGGTGAACGGTTTCACGGCTGAGGGATTGCCGACGCTCATGCTGAGCAACATGCCAGTACAAAGCACAGTGCGCGGACTTTCAGTGACGCGGCCCGAGATTTATTTTGGCGAGCTGACGGATACCGACGTTTATGTCAAGACACGGCAGAAGGAATTCAACTACCCCCAGGGCGCGAGCAATAGTCTTACGTCGTATGAAGGGAATGGCGGGATTGCGCTGGGAGGGTTTCTGCGACGAATTCTGATCGCGCTCGATCGCGACGATCTGGCGAAGTTGCCCTTCAGCGACGACGTGACTCGCGACAGCCGGTTGCTGATGCGGCGCAACCTAAGGGATCGCGTGACGGCCTTGGCGCCGTTTCTTACGTTCGAGCAAGATCCTTATATCGTACTTGGCGATAATGGGCGACTGTCTTGGATCATGGATGCGTTTACGGTTTCAGACATGTATCCGTACTCGACGCATTACCGGCTGGATCGCGACTCCATTAACTACATGCGGAACAGCGTCAAGGTGGTGATTGACGCCTACGATGGGACGGCGACGTTCTACGTTTTCGACACGGAAGATCCCATCATCGCGGGGTACAGGCGTATTTTTCCGAAGCTGTTCAAGGATGCGAGCGAGATGCCGGCGGGGCTGCGAAAGCATGTGCGCTATCCCGAGTTGTTGCTAAGACTTCAGGCCGAAGTTTACGGCCTGTATCACATGACAGATCCGGAAGTGTTTTACAATCGCGAAGATTTGTGGACGCTCGCGACCGAAGTCGGCATGGGCGATGCGGGGCAGCAAACGACGCAAGCAATGCAGCCCAATTTCGTGCTGATGAAACTCCCGGGTGAAACGGGCGAAGAGTTCGTGGAGATTCTGCCGTTCACNNCAGCAAGGCTCGCACGTGCGGCGCGGGGCGCTGCTGGTGATTCCGACGGGCCGCGCATTGTTATATGCCGAGCCGATTTACTTGCAAGCGGAACGCAGTCCGATGCCGGAATTGCGGCTGGTGGTGCTGGCGCTGCAGGACCGTTTGGCGTACGGACCGACGTTCGAGTCGGCGATGGCGGCGCTTTTTGGCGGCGCGTCGTCGTCGTTGAGCGCTCCGGCGGTGAGTTCGAGTTCGACAAGTGTTGGGAGTGCGGTGGCAGGGGGCCCGGCGGCATTTGCCGCTCCTCAGACGACATCTTCGTCGAGTGCGGATTTCAATGCGCTCGTTTCAGAAGCTGCCAGGGACCTAACCGACTACCAGCGGTTGACAGCAGAGGGCAAACTCGGCGAGGCCGGACAGAAACTGGAAGAGCTGAAGCGCGCGCTCGATAAGCTGAACGCTCGTCGGAAATAGCGCGGCATCTCATTCCCAGTCGTCACTGCCGATGGGATCGCCGTCGGGAGGCGTCGCTGGTGTTGTCGGTTGGACCTCCGCAGGATTTTTCTGAAAGCGATCAATTTGGCTGGTGGCGAAGAAGAACTGAGCCCGCACGGATTCATCTTTCGCGGACGTTGCTTGGGTTGCTATCCATTTTTTTAATTCGGCGAGCTTGAGCGATGCTACGGCGCGAACCTGGTCAGAGGCATGTTCGTCTCCGGCCAGCGTCATCAGGCGATCGAGGATAACTGAATTTACCGTGCGCTGAATTGCACCGGCATATCCTGCGGCGGCTTGCGCCTTCCACGTGGCGGTTAGCAAGTTAGTGACCAGTTGGTCGAAACCGGGATTGGCAGCATCCAGAGCATGATATTCGATCATCCTCTGAGCGCGTTCGGGTTGGAGGAGCGCATTGGCGACGATCTCGGCGGCTGCTTCGGCGGGAGCGAGTGCATCAAAAGCCGGCGAAGTGCGGCGGGAGAAATTCTCGCGGCCGGTTGGATAGTCGGGCGGCCGGGGCGGAATGATCTTAAGGAGAGATTCGGGCAACGCGAGCACTTGCGGCGAGAGCGTGGCGATCACCGCGCGAATTGCATTGCGCTGCTCTGAGGCAGGAACGATTTGCGGCGTTCTGTCCTTCCCCCCGCGCAGGTTGAAAGAGTAGTCGAGTCCGCCGATCGACTTGGCGACGGCTACAACTTGATAGCGATGGTAGAGATACATGGGAACCAGAACATCTTCGAGCGTTGCCATCGGAGTGTGTTCGGGAATCGCGTTCTCGGAAAGATTCTTCAAGGCGGCGGCGCGTACGCTCATGACGCGATGCAAGCCGTCGAGAGTGTTGCTGCCAGTGTCCCAGAGATGGGCGACGGGACTGGCGGAGCCGGCCGGGCGGGCATCCTGATCGGTGAGGTAGAGAAGGCCTCCGCCGAAGGCGTCGTCGAGAATCTTGTCGAGCGATTGCAGTTCATTTTTTGTCTGCGACTGATCGCTGTAGCCGTAGGTGATCGAAACTTTGTCCCACTCCCCGATTCCGACGGCGTACGCATTGGAAACGTCGGGGCGGCCGTCGGCGTTGACGGTAATTGTCGGCGGAGGATAGTCCATAACCGAGCTGCGATTGACGATGCTGGCGGCGTAATTGTGCATAAGGCCGAGGGTGTGTCCGGTTTCGTGGGCGGCGAGCTGGCGAATGCGGGCGAGCGCCATTTCGTTAGCGGCCTTGAGTTTGGCAGGGTCTTTTCCGAAGGGATCGAGCAGTCCCTGCGCAATGAGGAACACCTGGCGGATTCTGAGAGCGTCGAAATTCACATGGCCGTTGATAATCTCTCCGGTGCGCGGATCGGCGATAGCGGTGCCGTAGGCCCAGCCGCGGGTCGACCGCGGGATCCATTCGATGACGTTGTAGCGAACGTCCATGGGGTCAATGCCTTCGGGCAGGAGCTTTACCTGGAAAGCGTCCTTGTATCCGGCGGCGGTGAAGGCTTGGTTCCACCAGCTTGCTCCTTCAACGACGGCGGAGCGAATTGGCTCGGGGATGGCGCGGTCAACGTAATAGATGATCGGCTTTATTGGTACTTGTTCGTCCGTGGCCGAGGGGTCTTTCTTGGAAAGGCGGAAATGCGCGATGTAGCGCTTGATGATGGACTGATCGACGGGTGTGGCGAAATCCATGTAGGTGATGCCGAAAAAACTGGAGCGTGGATCGTACGCGCGCTGGCGGAAACCTGTTGGCGGCGGCTGGATGAAGGAGAAATGCTCGTGGACGGTGATGGCGTGAGGGTCGGGTGTGACTTGCTCGACCCAGCGGCCAGGATTGTCTCCGACTAAAGTCAGCGTGGATTCGACGTCGGTGTTTTCCGGAAAATTCTTGGTGCGGGGAAGGTAAATGGCGGAACGCGAGGCGTCGACACGATAGGTCCCTTGCTTCAGGGCGGCGAGTTTCGCCGCGACTTCATGAACGTCGCTGAGGAAGAATGGCGTGGCATCGACGAGGACGGTGCCATCACTTTCCGCAGCTGCCTCAAATCCCCAGAGAACGGATTGGGCGAAGGCCTGTTGCACTGCAGATTGCTGCTCGAGGTCGTCGGTGATGGCACGGTAGCTTTCATTTTCGGCAACGAGCAGAATTCGCGGGCCGCTGCGTTCGAAATGGACGACACTGGTTTTGCCAGGCTGTCCACGGTCGAGATTGACGTCATTGGAGCCGACGCCGTTCGCCAGCGTTTCGTAATAGAGGAACGGAGTATTCCATTTGTCGATTTGCAGCCAGAATTTTCCCTCGCGTGCGTCCCAGAAGCAGGTGAAGAAGCCGGGTAGCTTTTGCATCCCGGCAGTTTTCTGCTCGATGGTTTTGAGCTCCGGCGTTGTCTGGCTGCTGCTTTGGCGATCGCTAGTCTCGTGATCGGAGGTTGGCGGCGTTTTGCGCTGCGCATCGGGCGAGGAGTTCTGTGCACTTCCGACAGCCACGAACAGCAGGAATGCCAGAGACGCAATCACGGGTTGTTTCATCCAGACGACCCTCCTGGGGCGTATGTTGATATGGTAAATGCGGCGAATCGTAATCGCATTTCTTGGAACCGCGGGGCGTGTTAGTCTCCTCGGTGCCTACAGGTTCGGATTAAGGGTGAATTCCGCGCAAGCGTCCGCCTGCGTGGTGCATAATTCATTGCTGAAAACAACCAGGAAGTCTATGACACGACGATGCTGCGCGGCTGTGTTCCAAATCTTGCTTGCCTGCTTTGCTCTGTTGTGCGCGCTACAAGCACAAACTGCGAACCCGCCTGATCTGACGCCCGATTTGACGAAGCTGCCGACGCTTTTTGTGGTGGGCTACGCGCACCTCGACACAGAGTGGAGATGGGAGTTTCCGCAGGTTATCAATGAATACCTGCGCAGGACCATGGAGGACAATTTCAAGCTGTTCGAAAAATATC
>PMSZ01000098.1 GCA_003168235.1 Acidobacteriaceae bacterium | reverse complement strand
GGGCGCCCTCGCCCGCGGCCTTTGAATTTTGATCTTGTTTGGTTTGCTTATGATTCTCGAACTCGCTCGCCAGGCCTACAGCGCGCTCAAGTACAACCGTCGCCGCAGCATCCTTACCATGCTCGGCATGGCTTGGGGAATCGCGACCGTGGTCTTGCTGCTCGCCTACGGTTCCGGCTTCGAGAGGGGACTCTGGGTCGCTTTCCGTTCCTGGGGCACAAATCTGGTCTTCGTTTTTCCCGGACGCACTTCGCTTCAAGCCGGTGGCACCAAAGCGGGCAGCGAGATCAAGCTCACGGTCAACGATCTCGATTACCTGCAGGCTGAAGTGCCGTTGCTCAAACGCATTTCGCCCGAAAGCTCCAAACAAAGCAGCGTTGCTTACGGCACGCGCAGCGGCAGTTACAGCGTCAGCGGAGTTTATCCCTACTATCAGCACATGCGCCGCATCGATGTCGAAAACGGCTCTTTCTTCACCGATCTCGACGAGAACACGCACAGCCGCGTCGCCATTCTCGGCGCCGACGTCAAGAAAAAGCTGTTCTCCGGACAAAACGCTCTCGGCGAAAAAGTGCGCCTCGATGGAATCTCCTACGAGGTTGTCGGCGTTCTCAAACACGTAATTCAGAATGGCGACGACAACATGAACGGCAAAGTCTATATCCCGTTTAGCGCCATGAGCGACCTGACCAATACTTACTATCTCAACGCCATCGCCATGGAATATGAAGGCGACCACGAAAAGGTCGCCGAGGCCGCGCGCCGCTCCATGGCTTTTCATCATGAGTTCGATCCGAAGGACAAGCGCGCCATCTTCATTTTCGACGTCTTCGCCGACCTGCTCGATCTTCGCGTCATTACCACCGGCATCAAGATCTTGCTCGGCTTCATCGGACTGCTGACGCTTGGCATCGGCGGCGTCGGCTTGATGAATATCATGCTCGTCTCCGTCACCCAGCGCACCCGCGAAATCGGCGTCGAAAAAGCGCTCGGCGCGCGCGGCTGGCACATCCTCGTCCAATTTCTTTCCGAAGCCCTGGCCATCACGCTTCTCGGAGGGCTCGCCGGCATCGCAATCGCGTACCTCGTTTCCTGGTCGGTGGGATCGCTGACGCTGTGGAGCGCCTTCGCCGAAAACGGCACCGATGGCGATATTCGCCTCGCCATCGATTCCACCACCCTGATCGCCTCCACCGTGATCCTGGGATTCGTCGGCATCATCAGCGGAATGCTTCCCGCCATCAAAGCCTCGCGACTCGACCCAATCGAAGCCCTGCGCTACGAATAGAGAAGATCTCAGGTCGGGGTCTTAGGCAAAACCGTACTTCGGGCTGGCATGGGATTTTCCTGACACCTGACACCTGNNACCTGATCCGTGTGCTATATTTCCCCCATCGCCGGAGGACTTATGCGCCCACTTGGTGTCACATTGGTAGGTTTCTATCAGATTCTGCGCGGTGCGATCGGCCTGCTGTTCGGCCTTTCCATTCTTGTGTTCACGGGATTGCTCTCGAAACTGACTGCGATGGCCGCGGAAGGCGGAGCCCTCGAACGCTCCGTGCATGGCCTCGGCCATATCGCCGGTCTTATCGTGATCGTGTTTGCCGTCATCCACATGATCGCCGGCTACGGCGTGCTGCAAATGCAGAACTGGGGACGCCTGCTGACGCTCCTGTTCTCCGCCATCGGGCTGGTGCTGTTGCTCCCCGGCGTCATGCATCTGAACATGTTCTCTCTGGTTTTCGGAGCAATCAACGCGGCTTGCATTCTTTATCTGGCCACGCCTCCCATCAAGCGCGCCTTCCACGCCGAAGGCAACCCTATGCGAATGGCCGCGTAAGTCAGCCAGATTCGAGCGACGATGGATTCTTTCCGGAAGCCGCGTCTCGCCGCGTCCTCCCTTCTTCGGCAATTGCCGCGTGAACGGCGACGTCGGGCCGAACGGAAACGCGGTGAAAATCGGAAACAGGAAAACCAGCGCCGTGTCCCTCCGCCAACAAATCGAACGCGAAATCCGCGATCGCGGCTCGATCCCGTTTTCTCGCTACATGGAGCTTTGCCTCTACGATCCCGCAGCTGGTTATTACTCAAGCCATGCCGAGCAATTCGGTAAGGCCGGAGACTTCTACACTTCCAGCGACGTCCACGCTGTCTTCGGACGTTTGCTGGCGCGGCAGTTTGAAGAGATGTGGCAAGCGCTCGATCGTCCGAGTCAAATCGAAATTGTCGAACTTGGCCCCGGGCGTGGCCTCTTCGCCCGCGACGTGCTCGATTGGTCGAAAAAGAAATTCCCCGATTTCTTCGATGCCCTGACTTTCACGCTGCAGGAATCGTCGGCCACGCTGCTCGCGAAACTGCAAGATACCCTTCGCGAGCACATGGCAACGGGCAAGGCCGGAGTTGTTGAAGATCGCCATTCGGAGGGTCAGCCGGACGGTCTGCGCTGCGCCCTCGCGCCCGAGGTTCCACTCATCGTCTTCGCCAACGAATTCTTCGACGCC
Source organism: Acidobacteriaceae bacterium (assembly GCA_003168235.1). GTDB lineage: Bacteria > Acidobacteriota > Terriglobia > Terriglobales > Acidobacteriaceae > Acidiflorens. Next base: position 2 of record PMSZ01000098.1, on the reverse strand, counting down.
CT
>PMSZ01000282.1 GCA_003168235.1 Acidobacteriaceae bacterium | reverse complement strand
TCGAAGCAAGGAAGAGCGGACGAGGCGGTCGGAGAGTTTCGGGCGGCTGAGGCGCTGCATCGGTACCCGGCGGCGCAGGTGCTCGCGCTCGCTTCGTATGAATTGTCAGTCGGTCATCCGGCGGAGGCGCTGGACGACTGTTCTTCGGTTTTGCGAACGACTCCCGATCGCAAGGTTCGGGCCGCGGCGTGGAGCGGAATTGGACAGGCTCACTTGCAGATGCATGAATACGATCAGGCGAATGAAAGTTACCAAAACGCTCTGCAACTGAATCCCGATGATGGAACAGCGCTGATGGGTGCGGGTGTGCTGGCGCTGCGTCAGGGGCAGTCGGACGTGGCGGTCGCCCAACTGGCGCATGCACTGCAGGTCGATCCGAACGATCTGAAAGCGGTTCTGCTGATGCAGGCTTTGAAGCGCGCGGGGCGAACGGAGGAGGCGGACTCGGTCGAGGCGCAGGTGCGGAGAATTTCGTCCGACCCGGCTCAGGCGCAGGTCGCAGCCGAGCATGTGCTTTCGTTCGCCGGACTCAAGCCGCTTTAACCGTTGGACGTTTGAATCCGGACGTTTGAACTGCCGCTCTCGAATTCACATTCGCTTCAACAGCAGACACGTCATGTCATCGTGCTGCGGAGTGTTGCCTACGAACTGATCCAATTCCGCCAGCAGCGTTTGAAGCAGCTCGGCGGGCGTCGATGCCGATGCACGGTCGACCAGTCGGATCAACTCCGGTTCGCCGTATTCTTCGGTCTTTGCATTTTCGGCTTCAACGATTCCGTCGGTAAAGATTACGAGCCAATCGCCAGGCTCGATGCGGGTCGTCCCGATCTGGTAAGGCGAATCGGCAAACATGCCAACCGGCAAACCTCCGGCTTCAAGACGCTCCACGAGTCCCGATTTTCTGCGGAGAATGGGAACATTGTGCCCGGCATTGACATACGTCACATCGCCGGTCGCGGGATCGAGTTCGGCGAGAAAGGCTGTGGTGTAGCGCGCTCCACCCTGGCTGTTGGAGCAGGAATAGCGATTGATGCCGGCAATCAGCTCCGCCAGCGGGACGCCGCTCATGGACAACGTTCGCAGGCTGGCCTGGAAGGTTGCCATCAGCATGGCTGCGGGAATGCTTTTTCCGGCGACATCGGCGACGACGAACAGAATGCGGTTGTCACTTGCTTCGCGGCCGGGGCGCAGGATGACGTCGTAGTAATCGCCGGCGACGGTGTTCGCCGGACGGGTGGCGTAGGCAATCTGGTATCCGGGAAGCTGGAGCGGTGCGCCCGGCAGCAGCCACGCTTGAATGTCTTTGGCGATTTCGAGATCGCGTTTCATCACCACGCGATCGGCGAGCTCAAGCAGCAGCACGAGGAAGATCACCAGCCCACCCACCACCCGCATGTCGAGTTCAAAGATGTGAACTTCGCCGGATTTGTCACCATAGGTGATTCCGGCGGAAAAGAACAAGAGGGCCAGGCCGACTAACAACAAAATGCGGCGGGCCGGGGTCAGCTTTTCGAGGATTGCCCAAAACATCGCCTTGCTGAATTGCCAGAAACGGCGCATTCGCGAGGGCTGGGTTTCGAGTTGGTCCAGTCCTGCGGAGTAGAAGCGATAGCTTGAGCGCGCATCCTTGGCAAACTGCGACCAGAGTTCGTGGAGCGCCATCCCCTCGCTGACGCGGTCCCAGAAACGGCGAGTCTTGCCCTTGAATTTAGATTGCGGAGGAATGGCGTTCTGAGGGGAGGGCATGATGGAAGCACTATTATAGGGTAGTTCGGCGCAAGCCTCGGCAGCCTGGGGCTCATGTGCGCAGGCGCGCACTCCCGCGAACCGGCCGCAGCCAGGCGACTCTGTCGGAGTGCAGCCGAGACCAAAACAAATTCTTAAAACAATCCCAATTGCTGCTCCGGGTTCGCGCCGGCGTGGGCCCGCTGGCTTCGCCGGTCATAAACACCGCCAATCCCATATTTTTGCCGCAACCGTGCCATTAGCTGCGATAAGCGCTGACCATATCCCTTCGGCAGGAACGCGCGATCGGCGTAGCGGGCGCGATAAAGATCGACGAGCGCTGGAAAGTGCTCTTCAACGAAAGGCAGGAACACGGCTGCCGAGCAGGGCTTGAGGAAAAGCGGATTGGCAAAGACATATTTTGCACCCGCTTCGCTAGCGGCTTTCACCAGGGCTTCGAGGTCGCGCGGATGGTCGGTGATCTCGGGGAGGACGGGAGCGCAGCCTACGCCTGCGTTCACGCCGGCGAGATTCAATTGGCGGACCGCGTCCAGGCGCAGATCAGGACGCGGTGCCCGCGGCTCGAGTTTGCGCGCCAGTTCGATATCGACAGTGGTGACGGTGAGATTTACGAAGATGCTGTTGCGCTCGGCAATGGAGCGCAAAATCGGGGCGTCGCGCAGGACCAGATTCGATTTGGTGACGATTCCGATTTCGAGGCCGGAGTGCAATGCGAGTTCTTCGAGAATCGCACGCGTAATCTCGAAGCGGCGCTCGGCGGGCTGATAGGGATCGGTCGCGGTGCCGATGGAGATCTGTTCACCGGGTTTGACTTTCTTCAATTCCGAGCGAAGAAGCGCGGCGGCGTGTTGCTTGACGAAAATTTTGCGCTCGAAATCGACGCCATCGCGGAGTTCCATGAATTCGTGGGTGTAGCGCGCGTAGCAATACTTGCAGGCGAATTCACATCCGCGATAAGGATTGATGGCCCAGGTGAAGGGAAGATTGCGATTGCTGACCACGCGGCTGAGAAGAGACCGCGTTCCGAGGGTGAAGTATTCGACATTGTGTCCGTCGCGCAACGACTCGCCGGCCGCAGCGAGGCGGGCGATGCCGATGAGCCTGGGACGGGCATTGGGCTGGGAGTCGAGATGGAACTCGGCATCGGGGAGGAGCGGGAGGGAGGTCATAGATGCGCTTAGATTTCGCTATTTGTTCGCCTAGTCTAGCGTTGGAATCGGGACTTGTCAACTGAAGATAGGGGATAGGAGCTATCGGGAAAAATTCGGCTGGGACCGCCATTTGGTCCTCACTGCTCCAAGGAGCCCGGATCTTTCGCAACGCAAGGATTCGGGCCCGGTCAATGGTGAGAGGCGTGACTTTTCGTCAGTACCGTAAAGGAGTAAGGCACGTCGTATCACCCACCCTTCCATAAACCCGCGGTACAATCTTCAGCAAGCAAGAAGGAGGCCACGTGAGGCAGGCGAGTGTCCCCATCCTGATCCAGACCCTCAATCTCGAAACAAAACTCGCAATTCTGCGGAAGAGAGCGGAGCAGAAAAAAGTAACCCTCCCAAAAGATGTGGCGCTCTACATTGCGCAGAATGTCCGGACAACAAGCGCCTTGACAGGTGCGCTAGCCCGTCTCGTGGCCCATTCCTCGCTGACCGGCAGAGAGATTACCTATACCTACACACGACAAGTGCTGAAGGATTTCCTGCTGGCGAGCAACGTCACCGTCGATCCTTTTCAGACAATGCCTGCTGGACAACGCGGCACCAATGAAGAACAAAAGAGACGCTTGCATGCGATTGGGACAGATTGTTCCTTCGTTCTTGGCATGCTGAAGGCATGGAGTGGCGGAAAAACCAGCCATGTTAGACGCGAATCGGGAGTGAACATTTTGGAAGTGAACATGCGCGAGTGCGAACGCAATCTCCTGACACGCCGGGACGCATATGAGCGCTGGGTGGAACGCCGTGCTAGAAAACGAAAACAAGCATGAGCTCGCCAAGACCAAAGACCGCGCCTCCGCCCGGGTAAAAGATTTTCCGCCCAAACCACCTAGTTTCGTCAGCGATCCAATCGACCACCTCGCCCCTCCTGTCCCGCTAGCGCGCGAGCTCCGGCCCAACTTCAAATCCGTGGTGGGGGTGTAGCCGAATCTTTCCCGAAGAATACTACCCCGTCAACTGAGGATAGGGGGAGGAAAGGGATGGTCTCAGAGCGCCGCTATCTGTGGGCTCATGTGTGTGTGCGATTTCTAAATCTGGGGCGTGTGCGCAGAATGTGCGGGAGCGGAAGGCTAGAGCCACGAAACGTTTCAGAGCTTATCCCAGCCTCGGGAATTATAATAACGCAAAAGCCGCTCTCTAATCGGAGGACCACGTGGATCAGGAACTCAAAGAACGGATGAAGGAACTTGGAGAGGCCATCAACCAATCTCTTTCCGACTCCGCGCTGATCTCTGCGGCTGTCTCCCGGATCAAGGAGGATGGATACGACCCCTTCCTGGTCCTCGAAGCCACCATCGGCGTCGGCAAGAGGGGAGAACAAATATCGGACAAGCCATCCGCTGTCTCCACCGTCTCCATGGGGACTTCCGAATCAGCACGCTGGATAGGAGAAATCGTCAGAGTCGGGACTACAAAGCCCGGCGGGTGCTCCGCTCAAGTTCTGCTTGGGCGGGGGGTATTTGGCCATGATCTTTACTTCTTGTCCGATTGGGTCAACTACCTGCATGCGTCACGTCGCCATAACGCTGCGCCAGCCAGGCTCGCACTTCTTTCGGGTCATATTTGAAGGGACCGTTGCCGCCTTTGTAGGAAATGCGGCCGGTTTCGTCAATGATGTATAGGCGCTCCGGCCAAGCCGCGTAAGCGTTGTTCGCCGCATCGTTCATTTCATCAACACCGAAGGGCAATGGGAACTTGAACCGCTGGGTGAAATCATTGGCGATATTGATCCGCTGTTCGAGTGTCTTGGGTTGAACGTAGCAGACGTTGTCTTTATCTTTTTCATTCGACTTCATTTGCCATTCATCGAGGGGATGCGCTTCACGAATGTAGATGGTGAGAAAATCGGCGCGATCTTTGTAGTCGTTGTAGATCTGTATAACATCGCCCAACTGGCGACGGAAGGGCGGTCAAGTAAAACTGCCGAAGATCAGCACCAGTGGCCGTTGTTGGGTGCGCTCATGAAGACGGAAGCGGGTCTTGCCATCGAGCGCCACCAGTCGTACATCTGGCGCACTGTCACCCGGCTTTAAGTTTCCCACGTGCATGTGCGGCAAGGCGAACCGCACCATGGCCAGGGCATCCTTCGGGCTGCCCGCCATGAAACTCAATCCGACGAAGCCAATAATTAGAAGGCTCCCAACGGAAATGGATGTCCAGATCAGCCAGCGCTTCATAGAGAGTCCAGTTTATCGTGTCGAGGACGTTCTACGGATGATCTCCCTGTTCTGGAACAATCCCCGGAGGCGGGGCCGGGATGGTGATATCGAGTTTCGTGACTGCTCCGAGCGACGATAAGGGTTTGTCGAAATCGGCTACGTTGCCGACTACCAGCACGGACATCTGATCGCGGTGCAGGTACTTCGCCGCTACGCGGGCTACGTCTTCTTTGGTGACGGTTTCGATTTTCTGCTGGAAAGTTTCGAGAAAATCCAGCGGATAGCTGTAAAACTCGTAGGCCATTTTTTCCTGCAGGATTTTGTCGGGGGAATCGAAACGGAAGACGAAGGAATTAAGGATCGCATCTTTGGCGCGCTTGATTTCGTCATCGTTGATGGGACGCTTGGGGAGATCGGCGATTTCTTCATCGAGCGCCTGAATGGATTCGATCGTCGTCTTACTCTTGGTGCTCACCATCAGCCGCAACATGCCCGGATGGTCCCAACCGGCCCCGACTCCGCCGCCGACTCCGTAGGCCAGTCCCTTGGTGGTGCGAATGTCGTTGAACAGGCGCGAAGAGAATCCTCCGCCGAAGGCTTCGTTGAAGACCGAGAGGGCGAAGTAATCGGGATTCTTGCGGGTGATGCCGGGCGCGAGCATCTGGATCTGGCTTTGATTCACGTCGTTTTTTTCGACCTGATAGTAGCCGGGTTTCACGGGCTCCGGATTGATTGCCGGATTCACCGCCGCCTCGCCACGCGGCCACGATGCGAAGGCCTCGCGCAGACGAGCTTCCATTTTTGCGGAATCGAAATCGCCGACGATGCCGAGGATGATGTTGTTAGGGTGAACGTTCTTGCCATGCCATTCGACGAGATCCTGGCGAGTGACGGCCGCGACGGTCGCGTACTCGGCGTCGCGCGCCAGAGGATTGTTTGCGCCATAGACCAGCTTTGCGGCTTCGCGCGACGCGATTTGCGAAGCATCGTCATTGCGGCGGGCGATGCCGTCGTACATTCCTTTTTGTGCTATGCCAATTTTCTCGGCGCGGAACTCAGGATTTCTTAGCACGTCCAAAAACACGCGGAAGACGTCATCGAAATCTTCTTTCAGACATGACCAGCCGATGGTCGTCGAGTCAAAGCCTCCGCCGGTTTCAACCTTAGCGGCGCGCTGCTCGAGGTAATCGTCAAGCTGGTCGCCGGTTTGGGATTTGGTGCCGCCGGTGCGCCAGACTTCGCCNNGCCGCGGATGCGAGCGCTGCCGTCGATGATCGGCAGCTCGTGATCTTCCTGAAGAAAGACGACCATGCCGTTGGGAAGCTCGATGCGTTTCGGCTGCGCAGGATGAAACGCGGGCAGATTGGCGATGGGAATTTGCTGCCAGGGTTGTGGCGGCGGCGTTTGTGCGCGGAGTTGCGCGTTAGCGCCGAAGAAAATGATGGCGACTATTAACGCAGACAAAGACAAGATGGCGCGCTTCATGGTTGTGAGGGGCGTTGTCATTGTCATTGTCCACCTCGTTGCGGAGCGGCCGGCACACCGGGTGGAGGTCCGCCAACGAAATCGATGATTCCTACGGTCCGGTTTTCAGGATTGAAAGTTTGATTGGCGACTCGTCGAATATCTGCTTTGGTCAACTTTTCGATGCGATCGACGGAGCGGAACAGCTCACGCCAGTCGTCGTAGCGCGACTGATTGAGGCCGAGCGCAAAGGCGAGCCCCTCGTTCGATCCGAGGGAACGGATCAGAGTTGCTTTGGCCCGCGTCTTGATCATGCGGAGCTCTTCATCGGAAATATCTTCTTTCTTCAGGCGGTCGATTTCGGCGTGAATGGCGTCGCCGATTTCCTGCGGCTTATGGCCGGGGAGCGGCGATGCGTAAAAGGCGAACAGCTGCGGATATTTATTTCCGGGATAGCCGGTGAATCCTTCAGCGTCGGAGGCGATCTGCTTGTCGCGGACCAGAGCGCGGTACAAGCGCGAGGTGCGTCCGCTGGACATTAAATCGGCGATGGCGTCGTAAACCTGGTCGTCGGGACTGCGGTAATCGGGACGGTGATAACCCTCAAGATAGATGGGTTGCGACTGCTCGTGCAGCACGACCGTGCGCTCGGAATTCTGCGGCGGTTCGGTGGTGGTTGCGGTGTCAGGCTTGGGACGCGCGGGGATTCGAGAGAAATATTTTTCGACGATGGGCATCGCTTCGGAGGCTTTCACGTCTCCAACGACGGTTACGACCATGTTTGACGGCACGTAATATTTGTCAAAAAAGTTTTGTGCGTCGGTGGCGGAAAAAGAATTCAGGTCAGAGATCCAGCCGATGGTCGGGCGGTGATAAGGATGCGCGGCGAAGGCCTCTTCGGTGAATTGCTCGATGAGGCGTCCCATGGGATCGCTGTCGGTCCTCATGCGGCGCTCTTCCATCACGACATTGCGCTCTTTGTAGAACTGGCGCATCACGGGATGGAGAAAGCGCTCCGATTCGAGA
>PMSZ01000387.1 GCA_003168235.1 Acidobacteriaceae bacterium | reverse complement strand
CCGCAGCATCGAGCCGTGCGCCCTGATATCCCCTCACATACGCCGCTGCCATGGCCGAGCCCAGAAACGGATCTTCGCCCGCTCCCTCCGCAATCCGGCCCCAACGCGCGTCGCGCGCAATGTCCACCATGGGCGAGAACGTCCATCGAATCCCTGTCGCCGAAGCTTCTGCCGCTGCCACATGTGACGCTTTCTCTACGATCGCTGGTTCCCAAGTAGAAGCCAACCCCAGAGGAATCGGAAATTCCGTCCGGAAACCGTGGATCACGTCGAGCCCAAAAAGAATGGGAATATGCAGTCTCGACTTCTCCATCGCAATCCGCTGGTAGGCCATGATCTGCTTCGGATCGATCACGTTAAGCAGTGATCCAATCTGCCCTTTGGCGATCATGTCTTCGTAATCGTCTCGCCCCGTGCCCGGTCCCGTGGCCTGGCCCGCCGAATATTGCACCAGTTGGCCAACTTTTTCTTCCAGNNCCGCCTCAGTCGGCGCGACCTGTGCCCATGACGGTGTACAGGCGATAGCGCAAACTGCCAGAAAAAAGACAGGTAAAAATCGAAGAAGAGCGCTCTTGAACGCCGAGTACTCCTGCATCCCGGCCCGGATTGAATGATCGATCACTGCGCCTCGTACAGGGAGCAACATGGGATAACGCCTCGCTGCGACATTGTTATGTGCTCCACTAAATCGCATTAGTTAATCGTCAACGCCATGTATGAAATACGCTTTTGCCGCCGATGTCAATAGCCGCGCCCAACTTCGCGCAATATCTCCGCTTGCTCGCGCCATTTCCTTGTGCGAGACTTCGGTCCGTGAGCACAAGAAAGCCAAAAGCGGGCAGCGATGTCACCGGGCGCGCCGCCCGCAAACCCATGAGTTTGAAAAACCTGGCGGAACACCTCGCCCTTTCCCCCGCCACCGTCTCGCTTGTCATCAACCGTTCTCCCGTCGCCGACTCCATCCCCCAGGACACCAAAGATCGCATCTTCGCCGCTGCCCGCAAATTCAAATATCGTCCCAACTTCCTTGCCCGCTCCCTGCGCACGCAGCGCAGCTTTACCATCGGCGTAATTGTTCCCGAAGTCAGCGACGGCTATTCCGCTTCCGTCATGAGCGGCGTCGAAGATTACCTCCTGCAGGAGGGTTACTTCTACTTCGTCGCCAGCCATCGGCACCGCTCCGATCTCATCGATGAATACCCTAACATTTTCGTGGAACGCTCCGTCGACGGCCTCATCGCCGTCGACACTCCCTGGCGTCTCAACCTTTCCGTGCCCGTGGTCACCGTGTCCGGGCACAACGATGTCAAAGGTGTCACCAACATTGTCCTCAACCACTCCCGTGCCGCGGAGCTAGCACTGAGGCACCTTTTCCACCTCGGCCACCGCCAGATCGCATTTATCAAGGGTCAGGAGTTTAGTTCCGACACGGCTGTGCGCTGGGATAGCATCGAACGCGTTGCACGCCATCTCGGTCTCACAAAGAATGGCTCGGTCATCAATCCCCGCCTCGTCGCGCAACTCGAGGGCGATTCTCCCTCTCCTCAACTCGGACACATGGCCACCAAAATGTTGCTCGCTTCAGGAGAACCGTTCTCCGCTCTCTTCGCCTTTAACGACATCTCCGCCATGGGTGCGATTCGTGCTCTTCGCGAATCAGGCCTCCACGTTCCCGGAGACGTTTCCGTCATCGGATTTGACGACATTCAGAGTGCCGCTTTCCAAAATCCTGCCTTGACCACCGTTCGTCAGCCCTTGCGCGAAATGGGACGCATCGCCGCCGAGATCCTCCTGAAGCGTATTAACCGACCAGGTTCCGATCTGCACAGCAAACACACCGTCGAACCCGAGCTGATCATACGAGAAACCACCGCTCCCGCCCCCGCCGTGCGGCCTCTCGCCGGAAGACACAGGTCTTAGCAGTCCTATCGTTTTTCATACCCGCCTCTGCATTTTCATAGATACACGCGGACCAGTTTTGTCCTGCCTAAATCCCTTGACTCCGCAAATTCTGGCGTGTTATAAGCAGGCGGCGAATCTTTTACTAAATCTCTGGAAAAGCGATTTAGTAGAATTTCACAAATCATCNNTGATCTTTAGGAGACCCCATGAGGCGTTTCAACTTAGCAGTCCGCGTCGTGCTGCTGATCGTCAGCATCGTTGCATTGACCGCGTTAACTCAAGCCCAGTATCGGACCTCCATCCAAGGCGTCGTCACCGATTCGACCAGCGCCGTGATTCCTGGCGCCACCCTCACCCTGACCAACCCTGCCACCAACGAAAAGCAAGTCCGCACCAGCGACGCGAACGGCGTGTTTAACTTCAACGCGCTGCCCGCCTCCGTCGTTTTTCGGTTGGATGTCGAAAAGACGGGCTTTAAGAAGAAACGCATCGACAATGTCCAGTTGATTCCCGATCAGCCCAACGCTCTCAACGTGACACTCGATATCGGCGCTGCGTCGCAAACCGTTAACGTGAACGGCGAGTCGATCCCCGCGCTGGATACCGAAACCGCGTCCCTTAGTGGTGTCGTGACCGACAACCAGGTTCAGCATATGCCGTCCTTCGGCCGCGACGTGACGAAGCTTGCGCAGTTGGCGCCCGGCTCCTTCGCCGACGGTTCCATCGGCGGTGGCGGCAACGACAATTACAATCTCCCCGGAACCCAGACCAACGGAGGCCAGGGGGGTGGTGCGGATGGCATCTTCAAGACTGAGAACGGCGTGGCACTTCAGGCCAACGGTGGCCATGTTGAGAACAATGCCATTAATATTGACGGCATTAGCACCGTCAGCGCTACCTGGGGCGGTGCCACCGTCATCACCCCATCAGAAGATTCGGTCGAAAGCGTAAAAGTCGTATCGAATAGCTACGACGCCGAGGATGGGCGCTTCAACGGTGCCCAGATCGACATCACTTCGAAGACCGGCACCAATAATTTCCACGGCAGCCTCTTCTACACGAATCACGAAGCGGGCTTCAACGCCTATCAACCCTTCAATGGGGCCGGCAATCCGGTTTTGAAAGACACCAAC